>JANPNB010000390.1:0-40367 GCA_031427275.1 Alphaproteobacteria bacterium
CGTGGCCCTAGCCAAGTTCCTGCATTGGTTGGCCACCGAAGCCCAAACTACCTTCCCCGATGAGATCGCGGTCGTCACCAAGCTCGAAGCCTTCCGCGAGGAAGGCGGGGCCATGAAGGACCTCAGCTTCGACACTATCGCCGGTGCCCTTTCCAACGGTGCCTTGCCCCACTACCGACCCACCGAGCGTCTCAACAAACGCACCTCGCCCGGCTCTCTTCTGCTGGTGGACTCCGGCGGTCAGTATCTCGATGGCACTACCGATGTTACCCGCACCGTTGCTATGGGCGAGCCAACCCAGGAGATGCGCGAGCGCTTCACCCTGGTCCTGCAAGGTCACCTAGCCCTGGCCGCCGTGCGGTTCCCGGCTGGGACCACTGGCTCAGCCCTTGATGTCTTGGCGCGCGGTCCGCTCTGGGCCAGAGGCCTCGACTATGATCACGGCACCGGCCACGGCGTCGGCGTCTATCTCGGTGTCCATGAAGGGCCTCACAGAATCTCCAAAGCCCCCAACAACGTCGCCCTGCGACCGGGGATGATCGTCTCCAACGAGCCGGGCTTCTACAAAGAGGGCGAATACGGCATCCGCATTGAGAACCTGCAATATGTTACCGCCGCCGCGCCCATCGCCGGTGGCGAGCGTCCCATGCTCGGCTTCCAGGCCCTAACCCTCGCGCCCATCGACCGCCGCTTGATCGTGGTTGAGATGCTGAGCCCCGCCGAACGTTCTCACATGGACGCCTATCACGCCGAGGTCCGGGCCAAGATCGGACCTCTGGTTGATCCCGAGATCCGCGCCTGGCTCACCGCCGTCTGCGCACCGCTTTAGGAGCCACAATGACCGAGGCCGTAAATGCCGATCAGGCAAAGTACTGGAACACCGGCGCCGGTGAGACCTGGGCCGCGCTCCAGACACGGCTGGACCAGCAGCTAGGGCCTCTCGGCCGCATTGCCATGTCAGCCCTGGCTCCCCGACCGGGTGAGCACGTTCTCGACGTCGGCTGCGGCACCGGCCAGACCACCCACCAATTGGCGACCGCCACGGGCAAGGCCGGATCGGTGCTCGGCGTCGATATCTCCCGCATCATGCTCGATATCGCAGAGGCTCGTCCGCCAAGTCCCGGCGTGACTTTTCGAGAGGCCGACGCCCAAACTCACCCCTTTGCGGCGGGGAGTTTCGACGCTGCCTTTTCCCGCTTCGGGGTGATGTTCTTCGCCGATCCCATTGCTGCATTTGTGAATATCCGCCGGGCGCTCAAGCCCAACGGGCGACTCAGTTTCGTCTGCTGGCGCGCGCCGGCGGAAAATCCGGTCATGACGCTTCCTATGGCTGCGGCCACGCCCCTATTGCCGCCGATGCCGCCCGCACCGCCAAGCACGCAAGGCCCTTTTGCCTTCGCCGATGCCGAGCACGTCAAGACCGTCCTGACCAGCGCGGGCTTCACCGACATCGACCTCACTCCGCATGATCAGGACATCGGAAGCGGCGACCTGGAGCAAACCCTCACAGTCGCCCTCAAGGTCGGTCCGCTGGGTGCCATACTGCGCGAACATCCGGACCGCCGAGACGCCGTCATCGAGGCCGTTCGAACCGCCCTTGCCCCACACGATGGGCCGCAAGGCATAAAGCTGCGCTCAGCCACCTGGATCGTCACGGCGCGGGCGGGCTAACCAGCCCCCACCATCGCCAACCACTCGTCCTCGGTCATCACCTGAATGCCCAGTTCCGTGGCGGTCTTGAGTTTGCTCCCCGCCCCTGGCCCGGCTACCACCAGATCGGTCTTCTTAGACACCGATCCCGAAACCTTCGCCCCCAGGGCTTCAGCCTGAGCCTTGGCTTCATCTCGGGTCATCCGCTCTAGGGCACCGGTGAACACCACAGTCTTCCCGGCCACCGCCGTATCGGTTTTCGGCTGCTCAGCATCCAGGATCGTTAGCTCAGCCACCAGGGCTTCAACGATCCGGCGGTTGTGGTCCTCCGCAAAATAGGAGGCAGCCGCCTCGATCACCGCCCCGCCGATCTGATCTAGGGCGTCGAGTTCGGCCATTGCCTCCGGGTCCCGCGCCGCGACCAAATCCATAGCGGCAAGAAATGCAATCACACTGCCATAACCCCTGGCCATCACCGTGGCGGTGGTCTCACCGATGTGGCGAACCCCCAAGCCGAAAATGAACCGATCCAACGCGATAGTCCGCCGGGCATTTATTCCAGCCACTAGATTGGTGACGCTCAAGTCACCATAGCCGTCAGCTTCGCGCAGCTCTGAGAGCTTGGGCTCGTCCCTGGCCAGTCGGAAAATGTCGGCAGGTTCGGTAATCCAACCGCGCTCATAAAACGCCGCCAGCTGCTTCTCGCCCAGGCCCTCAATGTCATAGGCGCGGCGCGAGACGAAGTGGCGCAGGTGTTCAATTCGCTGAAACGGACAGGCAAATTCCCCGGTACAACGCCGCACCACCGTTTCAATCCCCGAGACCGTCGTCTCACGCGCCAACGGCGTGTGCAGCTGACAGGGGCAGTGTGTGGGATAGACAAATTCCTCCGGCCCACGTGGCTCATCCTCAACCACACTCACGATCTGTGGGATCACATCGCCGGCGCGTTGCACAATCACCGTATCGCCGACCCGCAAGCCTTTGCGGGCAATCTCATCGGCGTTGTGCAGGGTCGCATTGACCACCACGACGCCACCAACGGTCACTGGACGCAGCCGCGCCACCGGCGTTACCGCACCCGTGCGTCCCACCTGCAGGTCAATGGCCTCTAGCACCGTCCGCGCCTGCTCTGCCGGGAACTTGCGCGCCACGGCCCAGCGCGGCGTCCTGGTCACAAACCCCAAGCGCTGCTGCCAATCCAGCCGGTCGACCTTGTAGACCACCCCGTCGATGTCGAAGCCGAGCTTGGGCCGCAGCGCCTCCATGGCGGCATAGGCGGACAACAAACCCTCTGGTCCCGTTACCCGCTGCGACTCCGGCGTCGTCGAAAATCCCCAAGCCTTCAAGCTAGCTAAGGCATCGGCTTGTCGCTCAGCAAACGGTGCGCTGATCAAGCCCCAGGCATAGGCGAAGAACTTCAATGGCCGCGTCGCCGTAATCTTTGAATCGATCTGTCGCAGCGATCCCGCCGCCGCATTGCGCGGATTGGCATAGGTCTTCTGGCCCGCCGCAATCGCACCAGCATTCAGCGCGGCAAACTCCGCATGGCCCAGATAGACCTCGCCGCGCACCTCAATGCGGTCTGGCCAACCAGCCCCCGCCAAACGCGCGGGAATATCCATCACCGTGCGCAGGTTTTCGGTGACATCCTCACCAACCCGTCCATCGCCCCGGGTCGCGCCGCGCACCAAGACGCCGTTTTCGTAGAGCAAGGAAGCCGACAGCCCATCGATCTTGGGCTCAGCCGTATAGTCCACCTCCGCCTCACCCAACATCAGGAATCGCCGAATCCGGGCGTCGAACTCCAAGGCGTCCTCGTCAGAGAATGCGTTATCGAGGCTAAGCATCGGCACGCCATGCTCAACCGGCGAGAACTGCTCGGCCCGTGCAGCGCCGACCCGCAAGCTTGGCGAGTTGTCGCGCACCAGATGTGGGAATGCGCTTTCTAGCTCTGCATTCCGCCGTTTCAGGGCGTCATACTGCGCGTCAGAAACGCTTGGCGCGTCCTGCTGATGATAGCGCAGGTCGTGGGCCGCAATCTCATCAGCCAGAAAAGCCAGTTCCTCTGAGGCCTGAGCTTCGGTCAGATCAGACATGCATCAAGGCCCTCGCCGCCGCCCTCGCCGCATCGGTGATCTGGGCTCCGGCCAACATCCGGGCGATCTCCTCCTCCCGGTCTGCGGGGTTCAACGTCTCCACAAGGGTGCGAACGCGATCGCCCTCTCCGGCCTTAGCGATCCGCCAGTGCGCGTCAGCCCGAGCTGCGACCTGCGGTGAATGTGTCACCACAAGCACCTGCGCATCCGCCGCTAGCCTGCGTAAACGCAGACCCACCGCGTCAGCCACGGCACCACCAACACCCTGATCGACCTCATCAAAAATCATCAAGGGCTGAACACCTTCGGCCCGACCAGCCAATGCCGCCTTCAGAGCCAGAGCAAACCGCGCCAGCTCGCCGCCGGACGCAATGGCTCCGAGGTCGCCAAACGGGGCACCTGGATTGGTGGATATCTCAAAGGCTATGCGGTCCAGCCCATTTGGTCCCGCGCGCGCCTCATCCAGCGACTCGACGGCCACCTGGAACCGGGCCTTGTCCAGCTTCAGCGGCGGCAGCTCGGCTTCCACCGCCTTGGCCAGGCGCTCCCCCGCTACACGGCGAGCGGCGGAAAGCTTCTGTGCCTGAGCCAGATAGGCCACACGTGCCGCCGCCACCGCCGCGTCAGCCGCCTTCAGCTCATTCTCGCTGCTCTCCATCGCCCGTAGCCGCTGCGCAAATCGAACACGCAGCTCAGGCAGTTCCTCAACACTAACGCCCAGTTTGCGGGCCACGCCGCGCAGATCAAACAACCGCTCTTCTGTTTTCTCCAACTGATCGGGTCGGAAATCGAAAGCCACGGCGGCAGCATCCACGGCAGCCTCAGCTTCCTGTACCTCACCGAAAACCCGGTCCACGGCGGAGCTAGCTGCGGTCAATCGCGACACGGCCGGGCCTTCCTCCGCCGCTCCGGCCTGCACAGCGCGTGTGCGTGCGTGCTCCAAGGCCCGGACTGCGGACGCCAGCTTGGCTGACAATCCCTCAAAGGCCCCACGCGCGCTGTTGATGTCGGAAAGTGCCTTCTCCGAAGCGCCCAAGATCGCGCGCGACTCGGCCAGCTTGGTTTCTTCACCGGGTTCGGGCGACAGACGGTCAAGGTCGGCCAGGCGTAGGCTCAACTCTTCGGCGTCGGCGGCCGCCCGTGCGACGTCAGCGCGCAACTCATCTGCCCGGCTCTGTGCAGCGCGCAAGCCTCCCCAGTGGTCGGCTACAGTCTTCACCAAAGCGGTCAAACTGCCATAGGCGTCCAACAACGGTCTGTGGGTGCGACTGTCCAACAGACCGACCGTCTCATGCTGGCCATGCACCTCGATCAGCGCCTCGCCCAACTCTCGCAAAACACCGACGCTCGTGGCCTGATCATTGACGAAGGCCCGACTGCGACCGTCTGCGGCCAGAGTCCGGCGCAACACCAAGTCCTCGTCGCGGGCATAGCTCAGACCCTTGTCCTCAAGGATATGCCAAACAGGGTGGTCTGGCGTTGGCGCAAAGACCGCCGAGGTCACGGCCTGAGCCGCCCCGCGACGCACAAGTCCGGCATCGGCCCGCGCGCCTGTCGCTAATCCCAGGGCATCCAGGATGATCGACTTACCGGCTCCAGTCTCGCCGGTAAGCGCAGTCAGGCCCGGCCCGATGGACAGGTCCAGGGCTTCTATCAACACCACATCGCGGATCCACAGGCCGATCAGCATGGGTGCAAGATGAAGTGGAATCGCGCGCACCGGAAGGGTGTCGGTGTGCCGAAGTGCAATTTCAGCTCCCGCCGCCCCGCTCAGGCATCAATTGCCCAGGAACGGAACCCGCGAAAGCCAGCCCTTGCCTTTCGGCTTGGCAGCCTTGACTGGCTTTTCGGGATTAACCTGCGGAGGCTCCGAAGTTGCCTCGGGGGGCTTTGCCGTCAAGGCCTTGTTCTTGACGAATGGCAGATGCGTCAGGAACCCGCCCTTGCCGGCCAGGGGCTCGGTTGCGGGCCTAAGGCCTTTGTCCGTCAGCAGGCGATAGGCGTCGCGATACCAGCCATCCCCCGGATAGTTAAAGCCCAAGACCGCTCCGTTCTTCGTGGCTTCCTCGGTCAGGCCCATGGTCAAGTTCGCCTCGACCAGCCGGTAGAGCGCTTCAGGCGTATGGGTCGTGGTCTGGTATCTGTCGATCACCGAACGGAACCGGCCGACGGCGGCCAGGGTATCGCCATGACGCAGATAATAGCGCCCGATGGTCATCTCTTTCCCAGCAAGCTGATCATTGACCATGTCGATCTTCAGCCGGGCGTCCGCCGCAAACTCGGTCTGCGGATAGCGCTGGGTCACATCGCGCAGGTTATCCAGAGCTTGCCCTGTGGCTGCCTGATCGCGGCCCACATCGACGATCTGTTCAAAGTAGCAGACGGCCTTCAAATAGTGCGCATAAGCCGCCGCTGGATTACCGGGATAGAGCGAAATAAACCGGTCCGCATCACCGATCGCCTCAGCATAGTTGTCAGCCTGATAATGCGCGTAGGCGGTCATCAAGATCGCCCGGCGTGACCATTCCGAATAGGGGTGCTGGCGTTCAACCTCGGCGAAGTAATCTACCGCCTGGTTCCACTGACCCTTGTCGAGCCGGTCGGCACCCGTCGAATAGAGCAGCTCAACAGGCCGCTCTTCATAGACCAGCTTGGGGCGTTTGGCTTTCCCCGCGCACCCAGCCAAGGTGAGGGCCACAATCACAGCGGCCAGCACCGGCCGGACCCAAGAATTACGAAGCAATGACAACCGTCACCTCAAAGGACCAAAGCGCGCCCCCGCGCCTGTAGAGGGTGGTTCTACACTACCAAGCCCCCGGCGCAATCTCGCCGACGCAGTTGGATTACGCGCTTTTCGCCAGGTCCTGAACCAGGGTCCGATAACGCCAGACCCTAGGGGTTGCTGCCAGCGCCCGGACAACCGCATTATTGATCCCGTGACCGGCCAAAACACCCTCAAACCGACCCAGGATCGGTGCACCCAGCACAAACAGGTCGCCAATGGCATCCAGAGCCTTGTGACGCACAAACTCATCAGGGCGACGCAGACCTTCGGGATTGAGAATACGGTCACCTTCGATGACCACCACATTTTCCATAGAGCCGCCGCGCGCCAGGCCTATGGCCCGCAAAGCTTCAACCTCATGCAAAAACCCAAAAGTCCGGCAATCGGCCAGCTCCTTACGGAACACCTTACCGTCCATCACCATATCCACGCGCTGGCGACCTATAGCGGCTGAAGGGAAGGATATCTCGAAGGCAACTTCGAACTGGTCTGACGGCGAAAGGGTCGCACGTTTTTCGCCATCGAGGACTTCGACGGTCTCCAGGATTTCGATGAACCGGCGCGGCGCGTCTTGGGCCCGGCGACCGGCATGATCCAGAATTTGAACGAAAGGCAACGACGATCCATCCATGATCGGCATTTCCGGGCCATCGAGTTCGACGACGGCGTTGTCGATGTCTGACATCACCAAGGCGGCCATCAGATGCTCAATGGTCGCCACTGTAACGCCAGCTGCATTGGTGATCACGGTACCCAGCTGCGTCTTGCAGACTGCCTCAGCCGAGACCGAGACACGGTTATCGCGATCGGTAATGTCGGTTCGCACGAAGACGATCCCGCTATTGGCCGGGGCACTGCGAACACTAACGCGGGTATGAGCCCCCGTATGAACGCCAACCCCAGCGAAGATCGCTGGGCTTTGCAGAGTGTGCTGGAACGCAGAGACGGCCAAGGCTGGACCTTTCACAAACAGAGCGTGTGGCCAAACAAACCACACAACGCCCCAGGCGACGGATAGGACCTATGCTGCGGCGCCGCAAGACAAGTCCTGTTTCGCAATGTTTCGAGGGTTAACGAGAAGAAAATCCGTTTATTTTCAATTCTGTAGTTTGGACGCTAACGCAAAACGACCGGAGCTTCCTCCGGTCGTCTGCATTGGGTTCAGATCAGCGACCTAATTCGCGAGGCGACGCAGGAAGGACGGAATTTCTAGGTCTTCCTGACCATCAACCTGACTTTGTTCCATGGGCGCTTCGGCCGGCAATGCGCCACCGCGACTTGCAGCCGGACGCGCAGCCGGTGCTGGCGCATCGTAACGCGGCCGACTGCCGAACAGGCTCAAGAAACCACCGCTCTTTTGGGGGCGTCGATCCTCGAAGGTCGTTTCCCCAAATAGCGGCTCATCCTCATCCTCGGCCACCATCGGATCAACGATGCGGGTCATCGGCGGTGTATCGACCGACCGCGTTACAGCGGGCTGGCTGATCACCGCTTCGACCCGGACAGGTTCAACCGGGGCAGAATAGAGGTCAGCCTGCGCTTCGAAGGTTTCGGTTTCTGCCACGGCTGCAAAGACAGGTTCCGGCGTGGTCGCAAACAGCGCGGGTTCTGCCGGACGCAACACCTGCGCAGAAGGCGTCGCATAGATGGAGCGAACAGGCTCCGGCGGCGGCACAGGCGCGCGCGTCACCTCTGGTGCCCGCAAGGGTGGGGCCTGAAGCGGCCGCCGCTCGACTTTGGATTCGATGGCCGCGATCGATGCGCCGTCCATGCCTGTGGCCACCACTGAAACGCGGATCATCCCATTCAGCGACGGGTCGAAGGCCGCGCCGAAGATGATATTGCCCTCGGGATCAACCTGCTCAGAGATGGCGTTGGCCGCCTCGTCGACTTCCAGCAGGGTCATGTCCAGACCGCCGGTCACGTTGACCAAAACCGCCTTGGCACCCTTCAGCGAGACTTCATCCAGCAACGGATTTTGAATGGCATTGTGAGCAGCCATCAAGGCGCGGTCTTCACCGCTGGCCTCGCCAGTGCCCATCATCGCCTTACCCATCTCGGTCATCACCGTTCGAACATCGGCGAAGTCGAGGTTGATCAAGCCAGGCAGCACCATCAAATCGGTGATGGAACGCACACCGGAGTGCAGAACTTGGTCGGCCATGCCAAAGGCTTCGGCAAAGGTCGTGCGCTCATTGGCAACCCGGAACAGATTCTGGTTTGGAATGACGATCAAGGTGTCGACATAGCGCTGCAGTTCGCTGATCCCGGCGTCGGCCAGCCGCATGCGATGACGACCTTCAAAGTGGAACGGCTTGGTTACGACACCGACCGTCAGGATCCCCCGCTCGCGAGCACACTTGGCGATGATCGGGGCCGCACCCGTACCCGTGCCGCCACCCATGCCGGCGGTGATGAACACCATGTGCGCACCGTCGAGGTGCTCACCGATTTCCGGGATGGATTCCTCGGCGGCACTCATGCCGACCTCCGGATGCGCCCCGGCACCCAGGCCCTGGGTCACCTGAACGCCAAGCTGAATCCGCCGATCCGTCTTAGAGAAGGACAGTTGCTGGGCGTCGGTGTTAGCGACGACAAACTCGACGCCCTCGAGCCCGGCCTCGATCATATTATTGACGGCGTTACCGCCAGCCCCACCAATCCCGAAGACAACAATTCGGGGCTTCAACTCGGTTGCGCGCGGCGCAGAAAGTGCAATAGCCATAGGACCTCTCGCGTGCTCCGTCAGTCTTCCAAAGGACCCGGCGACCTATCCGCCCGGCTCCCGTGACGGTCGGCGTTAAGGAAACGCCCACCATCGTTAATTGGCGGTTAACTGCATAAGGCGAGTCGGAGGTCCGTCGAGGCCGTTACGACTGTTTTTTGTGGGTAGATAAGGCTTAGCGACAAATTAGAGCCTGAACCTGCGACGCAATGACTCACAGACACAGGTAAGTCGGGGCCGACGTCACATTAAAACTTGACGCCAAGTCGTCGCAGCTCCGCAGCGCCTATAGGTTTTCCATCAACCAGGCCGCCGCCTTAGCCACCGGGTTCGCGCCAGGATCTAAAGGCTCACGCCGCAGCTTGGCCGAAGCCAGGGCTTTGGCCGACACCGCTTCACGCGGCCCAAAGGCGGAGCGATGCAAAACTCCAGCTGCCGCACAAAAAGCAGGGCCTGATGCGGCATCGGCCAAGTGCGGCACCCGACGAGGTCGACCTAGACGCACCGGGCGATCAAACACCCGGACCGCGACTTCACGCACGCCCGAAAGCTGGCTGGCTCCACCGGTCAACACCAACCCCGCGCCAGCCTCTACCGGCGCGCCAGAAGCCTTCAAGCGATCGCGCAACAACTCCAGAGTTTCTTCAACGCGCGGCGCGATAATGCCCTTCAGCAGGGACCGCGGTGCGATGACCGGGCCTGCGCCAGGGTCATCACCGCGCGGCGGAGCCTCGATCATTTCGCGGTCTTCATTGGCCGATGCGATCGCCGACCCATGCAGGGTCTTGATCCGTTCCGCACCAGCGATTGATGTCGACAGGCCGCGCGCAATATCGGCGGTCACATGACTGCCGCCGACCGGCAGGGTCTCAACATGCACAAGACTGCCGCCGGAAAATACCGCCGCTGAGGTCGAGCCACCGCCCATATCAATACACACTGCACCCAGATCGAGTTCGTCTTCTTCCAAGGCTGCCAGGGCCGACACGAACGGCGCAGCTACCACGCCTTCGAACTGCAGATGGGCTCGCTCGACACAGGCCCCGAGCGTCTGGAAGACCGCCTCCGAAACTGAGACGACCAGCAACTCAACCGTCAACGACCGCCCGAACATCGCCCGCGGATCGCGCACACCGGTCTGGCCATCCACAGCCCAAGCCACAGGCAGAATATGGGCGGCCCGGCGACCTGGAATCTTGATCTGACCGAGCGCGGCCTGAATCGCCCGCACCAGATCCGCATCACTAATCGGGCGCGCGCCCAGCGACACCTTGCCTCCGACACGGTGGCTGGTCAGCTGACCGCCCGCCGTCGCCACCGTCACGCCTTGAACCTGAACGCCAGCGACGTTTTCGGCCCGCTCGACGGCTTGAGCAATCGCTTCAGAGGCTTCGTCCAGGTTGACGATCGCCCCGTTCTTCACGCCACGCGACTGAACATAGCCCACCCCCGCTGTGGTCAAGGTGCGGTCGGCCCGTCGAATTCCGTCGGGCTTCATAATGAAACAGGCAACCTTGGAGGCCCCCAAATCAACCGCTGCCACCACGGGTTGGCGGCCTAGCGCAGCGGCTAGGCCCTCACGGCTCTCTCTTCGGGTATCTACCTGCGTCGCCAAGTCCTTGACCCCTATCGCCTTAAACGCCGTCGGCGACGAGCTGGCCCGGAAGCACCTCGCCCTTCGGCCGTACTGACACCACTGTCGGATCGCGCAGGTCGATCCGCTCGAATCCCAATTCCAAAAGTCGCGACTTCAGATCGATCTGCTCAAGCTGCAGCAACGCCTCTTCCTCGCCCGTCGCCGGTAACTGAATAAGGCTTCCGTCCTTGAGGCGCAGATCCCAACGTCGACCGTCAACCCGCACCAAGGCCTCGACCCGCTGGCTCAACCGCGAACGACTCGAAACCGCCGCCAGTATGGCGGCAGCATTCTTATTCCCGCCGGCACCGACAATAAGCGGCAGCCGGGAGAATGCGCGCGCATCGGCTTCAGGAATGGGTTTTCCCAACTCATCGATGACCTGACTGACACCGCCATGTTGCCACACCGCCAATTGGCGACGCTCAACGACTTGCAGAACCAAGGTATCGGGCAACAGCCGCACAACGCGCGCCTCTTTGACCCACCCAACGGCTTGGACGTCACGCCGCACCAGCTCCAGGTCGAGCCCCAGCAACGGCTGATCCTTGTAGACCTTGGCCGCTTTCAAGATGTCTGCGGTGGCCAGAGACGAGGCCCCCTGCACCCGGACGGCCTTCAGCTTAAAGCCCACTGTCGCAAACCGGCTACCGATAGCCGAATTAATTGCCAGAGACGCCCTCTCGGCCCGTTGGCCCGTCGCGAGCGTTGCGATCAGCGCCAGCGTTAAGACCGCCGTGGCGGCCATCAAGGCGTGATGTGGCGCAAGACCAACCCGTTGAGCAGCGCGCAGCTTGGCCGGGGCATAGGCATTGGCACCCTGCGTCCTGACGGAGGGGCGTGACTTGGAGCTAGGGGGCGTTTTGGCCCGGGGTTTCGCTTTACCGCGCGATCCCCCCCGCATTGCCGCGGGCATAAGCATCCTCCGTGATCCAAAGCACCAGTTGATCGAAATCCACGCCCTGCAACGCCGCCTGCTCTGGAACGAGCGAAGTCGGCGTCATGCCGGGTTGTGTATTGACCTCTAGCAGGACCAGAATGTCGTTAACGTCGTCATAACGAAGATCACTCCGCGTCACCCCTGCGCAACCCAGAGCGGCGTGCGCACGTTCAGACAAGAGTCTCGCTTTTTCAAGGACATGCGCCGGAATTCGAGCGGGTAATATGTGCTCAGAACCCCCATCAGAATACTTCGCTTCATAGTCATAAAAACCTGTGCGCGGAACGATTTCGGTTACCGTCATGGCTTTGCCGTCCATGACCCCCACCGCCAATTCCAATCCGCGAATGTAGGGCTCGATCATAACCTGCTCGCCATATGTCCAGCTGGCACCCGCCAACTCCTGCGGCGGCCTGTTGGCACCCTCGTGGACGATGAACACCCCGACGGAAGACCCCTCGGCATTGGGTTTGACCACATAGGGCGGTGCCATCACGTGATCGGCAGCCGCGACGAACCGATCATAGAGCCCCCCGCCTGGCACCACGACCCCAGCAGCGGCCAGCACGGCCTTGGACTTTGCCTTGTCCATGGCCAAGGCCGAGGCCAAGACGCCAGAGTGAGTGTAGGGCAGGTTCAGCGTCTCAAGTACGCCCTGAACGCAGCCGTCCTCACCCCACTCGCCGTGCAGCGCGTTGAAGCAGACGTGTGGCTTTAGATTTGCCAACACCTGTGCCAAATCGCGCCCGGCATCCACCAGACTGACCTTGGCACCTAGGTTCTCCAGTGCCTGGGCACAAGCGCGACCGGACACCAAGCTAACCTCCCGCTCCGAGGAGAGCCCGCCGTAAAGGACGGCGACGTGATGTCCGGCAAGGGCTTGGCTTTTCATATCTGGCGCGTCGCGCAGAGCGGGTGTGAAGTCAAGCGATCCGACACTGGTCGCGGGCACCGGCTCGCATAACCGCAGGCCAAGATCAATCCGGCCGCCATGCGGTTACATGCGGTATCCAGCGCGGGACGGCGGCACGGAATGCCTCGTACTCTGTCCCAAACGTTTGTACGAGCGTGGGTTCTTCGTACGCCACCACGAAGACGTGGAAGCCGAGCCAGAGCAGCGCGCCGTAGACGATGAGGCGCCAATCGGCCATCAGCACCGCTTGACCCAGGATGATGGCAACGACCGCGACATATATTGGATTACGCACATACCGGTATAGACCGGTCACCACCAGATTTCGGGTCGGCGCGATGGGCGCGGGGGTGCCGAGACCCTGCAGCGCGAAACGCGCAAATGCGTCAACGAGCCCAGGCACGCCTGCGAGAATCATTATCGCGCCGATGCCGCGCGTCAGCTCCAGACCAAGGAACGGCGGCCGGAGTTGCCAACCGGTGATCGACCATGGAACAAGCCCCGCCAGCGTGCATGGGGCGACCACGAAGAAAACCGCCGAGCCCAGGACGGCGATGGTTCGTTGCCCAGCGGTTCC
Source organism: Alphaproteobacteria bacterium (assembly GCA_031427275.1). Classification (GTDB taxonomy): domain Bacteria; phylum Pseudomonadota; class Alphaproteobacteria; order Caulobacterales; family Caulobacteraceae; genus Phenylobacterium. Next base: position 13,326 of record JANPNB010000390.1, read on the forward strand.
CGACACTCCCGGTCGCTGCGAGCTCATCCCAACCTCCCCTGAGGCACAATCAACACTGACAAATTGACTCCTGACAACAGGCTGTCAACAGAGGTCGAGCAAACCCGTCTCACCGGAGACCACTCATGCCCATCGCCACCATCTTCGACAATCTGACAGCCCCGCCTTGCGCCGTCTTACTTGGCTGGCACGTCATCGCTGTTCGACCCGCAGACGGGTGGATCCGAGTGGGCTTTGAAGCCAGACCAGAATTCTGCAATCCGGCAGGTTTTATCCAAGGTGGGTTCCTGGCCGCGATGCTGGACGACACCATGGGTCCGGCCATCTTCACTCACACCGAAGGGAGGCTCTATTCCGCAACTATCGACATGACCGTCAGTTACCTCGCCCCGGCAAGAGTGGGTCCGCTATTCGGCGAGGGCCAAGTAGTCCAATTGGGCAAGACCGTCGGTTTCGTTGAGGCTAAGCTGATGGATACTCAGGGCGTGATCGTGGCCAGATCGAGCTCCAGCGTGCGACTGGTGCCCAGCGAGAGACTACCCGGATAGATCACCCGATAGTCCTCCATCTGCAAGGGCGATCCCCTCTAGGAACATCCCCAAGTGACTTGGATTGACGATGAACACCTTGCCGATGTCGGCGGGAGAACTCGTGGTTAGGGCGCGATAGCGCGCCATCGCTGTCCGCGCCTCTTCCACCATGCCCAGCTGGCCTAGACAGGCGGCGAGTAGGGCTTGCCTAAGCGGCGTGTCACTCTCGTGCGCGGCCTCTCGCAAGAGTGGGACAGCATCTTCAAATCGGCCTTGCTGGAATCTGGCCTGACCCAGGGCGCCAACCATTACAGATCGAGAGGGATTCATCGGATCAAGCCGCATGGCCATCTCGATGTGCTCCGCGGCAAGGTCTGTCTTGCCTGATCGCAGTCTGATGAATCCACTGAACAGCCAAACCTGGGATGAACCAGGGTTAAGCGCGATAGCCCTGTCCGCCATCGTTTCGGAGGCCGCTAGATCATCTCCCAAGGCTCCCAGCATGTTGGCCGATCTCGCCAAGACATCTGCGTCCTCACTCGCGACCTTGAGCGCGCGCTTGGCCAGATCAAAGGTTAGACGACGATCTTCATCGGCATCATCAGACCAGCCATACGTGAAAACTGTGCGGTGACAGCTGGCCGCTAGGCTGAGCGCCGGTCCGAAGTCCGGATCGAGGTCGATGGCGCGGTTTAGAAGATTCAAGGCCTCAAGAACGTTGCTGCGCTCCAAGGTGCGGAATTTCTGCATTGCCCTCAGATAGAGGTCGTAGCTCCCCATGTTGTCGGTAGGGCGGATAGCCACGCGGCGAATCTCCGCCTCAAGCACGGTCGGTTCGATGCGGCCAGCAACCGCAAGCGCTACTCTGTCCTGCAGTTCGAAAATATCATCGAGAGTATCCTCGAACCGGTGAGTCCAGATCAGGGTTCCGTCAGCGGCGTCGATCAACTGCACCCCAATGCGCACGCGAATCCCAGCCCGTCGAACGCTGCCTTCCAGAATATAACGAACTCCGAGTTGGTGTGCGGCGTCCTGCGCCGTCGCACCCTTGTTCTTGAACGTAAGGCTAGATCCGCTGGCAATGACGAATATCGACCTGCTGCGAGACAGAGCCTCGACGATTTCCACCACCATGCCGTCGGCGAAATACTCCTGATCTGGGTCCCCGGAGAGATTGACTAGAGGCATCACAGCGATTGACGGTTTGGTTGGTAGCGGCAGCGCGCGGGTAATGGACTGGGTTTGTGCCACGCCCATCAGCAACCCAATGCTATCGACGACCTTTCTCCAGCCCGGCGCGCTGGCATCGCCCGACCAACCCGACATGTCAGCGCACTGAATCTGATTGAATGGCAAAGGCAGGATCGAGCCGTCGAGGTTAAGCTGCACCAGGGTCCCGGCCTCCCGCGCAAGGTCGGCCTCCGCCCGCACCCATTGAGATTTCACAGCATCTGCAGACCAAAGAACGACCACAGCCTTCGCTGCCCTCAGACGCTCCTCAATGACATCGGAATAGGCTCGATGAGCCGGCAATTCGTCGTCGCGCCAAACTTGATATCCCTGGGCGCGCAGAGCCTCTGTGGCCCTCTGAGCTTCGTTGGCCGTAGAACGGGCATATGAGATGAAGACGTCGGTCATGGGGTGGATTGACCCTACCCTACACGCTTGGTGGGGCAAGAATGTTCCTCCGCTCAGCGAGCGCCCGATGTTACGTCGTTCTCCAAAACCTGACGAGACTTGCGTGTAAGGTAAAATTGCCTTACATATTGTGGGCTAACCGGAGTACGGACCGTCACCACCTTAACCGTCACGGCCAAGGGCCAAGTCACCCTACGTAAGGATATCCTTGCTCATCTCGGCGTTGGCCCGGGTGACCAAATCAGCGTTGAGAAATTGCCTGACGGTCGAATTGAGGTTCGAGCCCCCCAAAGCGGCGACATCTCAGCGGTGTTCAATCTGCTCAAGCGAGCGGAAGGTCCTACCCTCACACTGGACGAAATCACTGAAGCCGCCGCAAACGGCTGGGCCGACCTAGGTTGAAAATCACAGCAGACACAAATCTCCTTATCCGCGCTCTCGTTGGTGATGATGTTAGGCAGGCTGAAGCGGCGCACATAGCCTTGGCCGATGCCGAATTGATTGCCCTGACGCTTCCAACGCTTTGCGAGGTCGTGTGGGTCCTGGGCCGAGGGTACAAATATTCCGCCCCCAAGATCGCCGGGGCCATCAGCACACTCCTGGCAACTGCCAACGTGGCGGTGGATCGACCCGCCGCTGAGGCCGGGCTTCGAGCTCTTCAAGCTGGTGGTGACTTTGCCGACGGGGTCATCGCCTTTGAAGGTCATCGTCTCGGCGCGGACACCTTTGTTACCTTCGACCAGAAGGCTGCTATGCTGCTGGAACGGCAGGGTTGGTCCGTTAGGTTGCTCGCCCTATCCGCTTGATTTCCCACTCAAGCTGAACTCCCGTCTTGGCAAACACATCGGCCCGGACCGCTTCGCCCAGGCCCTCAATATCTGCCGCCGTCGCCTCCCCGGTATTGATCAGGAAGTTGGCATGCAGCGGTGAGAACATCGCCCCACCATAGGGCTTGCCACGCCAACCGGCCTCATCCACCAGCTTCCAAGACGAGTGCCCCGGCGGGTTCTTAAAGGTCGAGCCGCCGGTCTTCTCGCGGATTGGTTGGGTCTGCTCCCGTCGTGCGGTAATCTCGTCCATACGCGCTGCGATGGCTGCAGGCTCGTCGGGCGATCCGGCGTAGAGCGCGCCTGTGAACATCAACCCGCCCTCAGCGGCCTTGGACGACTTGCGATAGGAAAACCCCATCTGCGCATTGGAAAAGGTCACCCGCTCGCCGGCCCGCGTGACAGCATAGGCTTCGACCAGAACGTCCTTGGTCTCAGCCCCGTAGCAACCGGCATTCATCACCACCGCCCCCCCGACCGATCCCGGCACCCCGCGATAAAATTCCAGCCCCGCGATCCCGGCCTTCCCCGCCTCCCGCGCCAGGTTGGCGTCAAGCGCCGCCGCCCCGGCAAAGATGGTGTGGTTATCGCGACCCTCAACAAGACCGAATGCGCGACCCGCCAGTCGGATCACAACGCCTTCAACGCCGCCATCTCGAACCAAAGTGTTTGAGCCGACACCCAAGATCGTTACCGGAACAGCAGGATCGAGAGCCTTCAGAAAGCTTGCTAGATCGTCCACATCCTGCGGCAGGAACAGCACGTCCGCCGGACCCCCGACGCGAAACCACGTGAAGGGTGCCAACGGCTCGTTGTGCAGCAGTTTACCGCGAACGCTCGGCACCTTAGCTCGCCACGACATCACTTCCCCAACGCCTCAATTTGACCCGGCAACGCGTAGGCCCAGTTGGTAATGTCGCCAGCTCCCAGGCAGACCACTAAATCCCCGACCCTGGCCTCGGCGACCACCAACCGCGCCAGATCGGTGGGCGACGACAGGGCGATCGCTCGCCTGTGACCAAATCGCTGCAAGCCCTCGACTAGGCCATCTCGATCGGCACCGGCAATCGGCTCTTCGCCCGCCGCATAAACATCGGCCACGATCACCACATCGGCGTCGTTGAAACAGCCGCAGAACTCGGAGAATAGATCGCGCAAGCGGGTGTAGCGGTGTGGCTGGACCACTGCGATGACCCGGCCTTGAGTTACGGCTCTAGCAGCCTTCAGCACCGCCGAAATCTCCACAGGGTGATGGCCATAATCGTCGATTATTCTGACCCCGTGGACGATGCCCGTGGTCGTGAACCGGCGCCGCACACCACCAAATTCGGTGAGCCCTTTGCGAATATCAACTTCACGGACGCCAAGTTCCCGCGCAACCGCCACAGCGGCCAGGGCATTGAGCACATTGTGCTGTCCGGCCATGGGCAGATGCAAATCCTGCCAGACGACAACCTCACCGCCATGCGGCGCAAAGGTGATGTCAAAACGTGATCCGTCCGGTCCCATGGCGATATTCTGAGCTTGGACCTGCGCCTGGGGGTCGGTGCCATAGGTGATAAGCCGTCGGTTCTGCACAAGGGCCGCCATGGCCAACACTTCTGGGTGATCAGTGCACACCGCAGCAAAGCCATAGAACGGGATGTTCTCAACAAACTGGCGGAAGGCCTTTCTCACCGCGTCAAAGTCGCCGTAGTGATCTAGGTGCTCAGGATCGATATTGGTGACGATGGCGCAGGTCGATCTCAGCTTCAGGAAGGTGCCGTCGCTCTCATCGGCCTCGACGACGATCCAGTCGCCCTCACCCACCTTGGCGTTGGTGCCATAGGCATTGATAATCCCGCCATTCACCACGGTCGGGTCCAGCCCGCCGGCATCCAGCAGGGCGGCCACCATCGAGGTCGTCGTGGTTTTCCCGTGTGTGCCGCCGATGGCTACTGAAAACTGTAGCCGCGTCAGTTCCGCCAGCATCTCGCCGCGATGCACCAGGGGCAGCCGCCGCGCCCGAGCCGCCACAAGCTCTGGATTGTCGGCCTTGATCGCGGTCGAATAGACCACGGCACAGGCACCCTCCAGATTGTGGCCGTCCTGACCGATGAACACCCTTATTCCCAGCTGTTGCAGGCGTTCGGTGTTGGCGCTGGCCTTAGCATCTGAGCCCTGCACGCTATAGCCGGTCTTGAGCATGATTTCGGCGATCCCGCTCATCCCGATCCCGCCAATGCCCACGAAATGGACAGGCCCGAGCGCGAAGGGCACAGGACGGCGGTTCAAGAAATCCGACCTTGCGCCGCCGTACGCTCAACCAGATCCGCTAAGCGTTCGGCGGCGTCAGGCTTCGCCATCGAACGGGCTCCCGCCGCCATGCGAACCAAGCGGTCCGGATTGCTCAGCAGCTTGGCCAGAGCATTGGCCATGGTGTCGACGGTCAGCTGAGCTTCGCGCGCCACCTGGGCACCACCGGCATCAGCCATCACCTTGGCGTTTTGACCCTGATCGTCGTCTAGAGCGATAGCCAGCGGCACCAGGATCGCGGGCTTTCCGGCAATTGCGAACTCGCAAACCGTCCCCGCGCCCGCCCGGCCGACCACCAGATGCGCCTGTCGCAGGCGCGAGGCCATGTCGCGAAAAAACGGCGCGATCTCGGCTTGCACATTGGCATTGGCATAGACCCGCCTAGCCTGGTCCATACTCTCCTTGCGGGTCTGTTGTTGCACCCGCAGCCGACCCCGCAGGTCCTCCGGCAGCTTGGCGATCGCCTCAGGCATCAATTCCGAAAGCAGCCGCGCACCCTGACTTCCGCCGGTGATCAGCAGGTGCAGTGGCCCATCGGGATCAGGGGGCAAATAGAGCGTGTCCGCCAGTTCACGGATTTCCGGCCTGACCGGATTGCCCACCACCGTCAGCCGGTTCTTGATCTGCTCTGGCGCCTTCTGCAGCACCGGAAAGGCGCAGGCCACTGCGCGAACATGGGCCGCAAGTCGGCGATTTGCCCGACCCATTACAGCGTTCTGTTCATGCAGCACAGTGGGCCGACTTTGCGTAATGCCTGCCAATAGTCCCGGCACGGACGGGTACCCCCCAAACCCCACAACCACACCTGGATCGATCCGGGCAAAGGCTGCGCGTGCCTGCAGAACCCCACGAAAGATCGACAATCCCGCGAGGGCCATACCGATTGGATCGCCGGGCTTATAGGTCCGAGCCGACAGACCAATCCGTTCCTCGGCCGGAAAACTGTCGGCGAAGGCCGCGGCCCGCTCATCACTGGCCAGCACAATCCGCCAGCCGCGCGCGATCAGGGCTTCTGACAGGGCCTGAGCCGGGAACAAATGTCCCCCAGTTCCTCCGGCGGCGAGAACGGCGATCTTACGCATCAGGCCGGTTTAGGGGATGGCTGCGGGCTTGGGTAGACCTAACCCGGCGCATAGGCCCCCGGACGTCTTCGGGTCAGGGCCAGGGCCAGTCCAAGGGTCAAACAAATGGCCAGCATGGACGAGCCTCCATATGAGATGAACGGCAGCGTCATGCCCTTGGTCGGGATCAGGTTCAGGTTCACCGCCACATTGATGAACACCTGCTCCCCCACCAAGACGAACAGCCCGGCCGCAGCCACCTGTTGGAACGGATCGGACAACTTCATCGCCTTGTACAATCCCCGGATCACCAGAAACGCGAACAGCGAAATCAACACCAACGAGAACACCAGACCATATTCTTCGGCGGCAACCGAATAGATGAAATCGGTATGCAGGTCAGGCACGTTGCGTTTCATCACACCCTCGCCCGGGCCGCGCCCAAATAGGCCCCCCGCCCCGATGGCCTCTGCGGCCCGGTCCACCTGATGGGTGTCACCGTTGCTGGGAAACAAGAAGCGATTGACGCGACTGGCCACGTGCGGAAACAGGAAATAGGTCGATGACAAACCCGCCACGGCACCCCCGCCCAACAGCATCACCCAACTGAGCGGAACTCCGGCCATCCAGAAGGCCACCCCGAACGCGACGGTGATCAATACTGTTTGACCGACATCGGGTTGGATGAGCAAGAGCCCCACTGAGATGAAATAGAGCAGGAACGCAATGGTCACTCCGGGCACGCCCTGCCCCTTTTGGCCCTCCGCGAACATCCATGCCACCAGCACAATCAAAGCTGGCTTCATGAACTCGGATGGTTGCAATCCAAACCCGCCGATTTTCAGCCATCGCGTTGCCCCCTTGGCGTCATGACCGATGGCCGGCAGGGCGAACATGATAGCGATCGCTATGAGCCAGATAACCACCGAAGCGCGGCGCGCACCCTTGGCATCTAACAGAGACGCCGAAATCAGGATCACCGTCCCCAGTCCGGCAAATACGCACTGTCGAATTGCAAAATGGAAGGGGTCGGAGACGTTCATTCGCGCGGCCGCCGCCGGGCTGGCGGCGAACGACAACATGACGCCAAGTACGATCAACAGCCCGACAACACCCAGCAGCCATCGATCCATCGTCCACCACCAAATTCCCAATTGGGTGCGGTCGGAGCGCGCAAAGGCCGGGTGGGGCTTGGCGGGGTTTGGGCGATCCTGAGGCGGCTCAACACGGTTGGGGTCGACCATTTCTGGAGGACCTTCATCGGAATGGGTCATGCGCAAGCCCCCTGTGCCTTGGGTAGATCGGTCAGGGCCACATAGGCCTGTCTGAACGCCTCACCACGGGCTTCGAAATCCGCATACTGGTCGAAAGACGCGCAGGCCGGAGAGAGCAGAACAACCGCCTCCCGGCCACTGGCGGCTGCGTCAGCATAGGCATGCGCGACGGCCGACGACATGTCACCACAGGCGACGACGGGGGCTTTGCCGGCCAGCGTTTTGGCAAAGGCCGTCGAGGCTTCGCCGATCAAATAGGCTGTCTCGATACGCGGAAAGAGATCGCCCAGCGCCTCGATACCGCCGGTCTTGGGCTGGCCGCCTGCGATCCAGTAGAATTTCGGATAGCTCTGCATGGCTTGACGCGCAGCATCGGTATTGGTGGCTTTGCTATCATTGACAAACCGGACCCGATCGATCCAACCCACGGTCTCCATCCGGTGCGCCAAGCCTGGGAAACTCAACAGACCCTCACAGGCCTCATCGGCCGAAATCCCCAGACCCCGCACCGCCGCATAGGCTGCCGCCGCGTTTTGCCAGTTGTGTCGACCCGGCAATGACTTCGCCAACATCAGGTCGGCCACCGCGACAGCACGTTCACCCGTTGCATCATAGAGCACGCCTTGGATCACATAGGCTCCCCGACCCATAGATTTCGACGCCGAGATCGGCACGATCGTTCTACGATTCGCGGCCGTGATCTCGGTACAAATCCGCTGTCCCCAGGGGTCATCGACCCCGATCACGGCGGTGTCACCCTTGCCTTGATTTAGCAGAATACGCCGTTTGGCCGTTACATAGCCTTCCATGCCGCCGTGCCGCTCCAGGTGGTCGGGCGAAATGTTCAGCAACACCGAGACGTCGGGCTTCAAGGACGTGGTGAGATCAAGTTGATAGGACGACAACTCCAGCACATAGACCGCGCCGCCGTGCATATCTTCGAGGTCCAGAACCCCGATCCCGATATTACCACCAACCCGCGTATCGCGCCCGGCCGTTGCACAGATGTGGCCGATTAGCGCCGTCGTGGTTGATTTGCCGTTGGTGCCGGTGATCGCCACGACCTTAGGTCGACGATGCTCCGTCGCCGCATTCACTGTGCGCGCGAACAGCTCTATGTCGCCTAGGATTTCGACCCCCGCGGCCCTAGCTTTCTCAACCGTCCAGTGCGGTTCCGGATGGGTCAAGGGAACGCCCGGTGACAACACAAGCGCCGCAAACTGCGACCAATCGGCTACCGACAAATCGACAAGCGACCATCCCTGCGCCTTGGCCGCTGCTCGTCCCTCAGGCCGTTCATCCCAAAGCGCAACTTCAGCTCCACCGGCGATCAGCGCGCGTGCAGCGGCCAAGCCCGTGCGGGCCAGTCCGAACACGGCAACCGTTTTGCCTTCAAAGCTGCGGACCGGGATCATAAGCGGTGCCTGTCCCCTATCTCAGCTTGAGCGTGGCAAGGCCAAGCAGGGCCAGCATCACCGCCACGATCCAGAACCGGATCACTATGGTCGACTCCGACCAGCCCAACCTCTCAAAGTGGTGGTGAATGGGGGCCATCAGGAACACCCGCTTGCCGGTCATCTTGAAGTAGGCCACCTGGATCATCACCGAGAGCGTCTCGATAACGAACAACCCACCGACAATCCCCAACACGATCTCATGCTTGGTGGCCACGGCCACAGCGCCAATACCGCCGCCCAAAGCCAGGGATCCTGTGTCGCCCATATAGATCTTGGCAGGCGGCGCATTGTACCAAAGAAAGCCCAACCCGGCCCCGATCATCGCACCGCAATAGACGGCCACCTCGCCGACGCCCGGTACGAAATGCAGTTGCAGATAACGGGAAAATACGAAGTTCCCGACGAGATAGGCGATCAAACCAAAGGCCGCTGCCGCAATCATCACCGGCACCGTGGCCAGTCCGTCCAGGCCATCTGTGAAGTTCACCGCATTGGCGCCACCCACAATGATGAAGGCCCCGAACGCCAGATAGAACCAACCCACGTTCAGCAAAACCTGCTTGAACACCGGAAAGGCCACAGACGTGCTCAAATGCGGGGCGTCCGGCGGATTGCTCCCGTAGACGATAATCAGACTGACCGCGGCCAGACTGATCAGGATCTCCAGCGCCAGGCGCATCCGGCTCGAAACCCCATCGGTCGTCTGCTTGGTGACCTTTGCGTAGTCGTCCATAAATCCGATCACACCGAACCCGGCGGTGACCAGCAGAACAGCCCAGATATAGACATTCGACAGGTCGGCCCACAGCAGGGTGCCGACCAGCAGTCCGGCCAGGATCATCACTCCGCCCATGGTCGGGGTGCCGGTCTTTTCCAACACATGGCGCTCAATGCCGTCCTTGCGGATCGGCTGGCCCTTGCCTTGCTTAACCTGCATGAATCGTATGAACCGCGAGCCGAGCGCGACGACGACCAGCTGCGCGGTAAACACCGACATGCCGGTTCTAAATGTTAAATATTTCAGCAGGTTAAGAGCCGGAATATGTCCGCCGGCCGACAATTGCTCATACAACCAATAGAGCATTAGCGCCCCCCTGCCGAACGCACGTCGAGCGCCTTTAGCGCAGTGACGACCGCGCCGGCTTTCGAGCCGTTGGAACCTTTGACCATCACAAGATCGCCAGGCTCTACGGCCCGTGCGAGTCGCGGCGCTAGTTCCACCGCACTCTCCGCGTAGCCGCCGCGCCGAGTCGAAGGAAGGGCTTCCCACAGCGATTTCATTAGAGGACCTGCACAAAAGACCAGGTCGATCTTGGCATCGGCCAATGGCTCGGCCAACGCGGCGTGAAAGCCCCGTTCCTCCGGCCCCAGTTCGAGCATGTCCGTCAGGGCGACAATCCGCCGACCCGTCGTCTGGCGCGCACCAAGGCTGGCAAAGGTTGCCGCCATTGAAATCGGATTGGCGTTGTAACTCTCGTCGATCAGCGTGAACTCACCGTCGGCCAGCTTCACCGGATACTCCGCGCCGCGACCCTCCAAAGGCGCAAAGTCTGCCAGCGTGGCCTGTCCATCCTCAAGGCTGACCCCCAAGGCCTCCAGCATCAACAGCACAGCCATGCTGTTGGGACCCCAGTGGAAGCCGGTTTGCAAAATGGGGAACCGAAGATCTCGACCGGCTAGCCGAGCCGAAACCATCGCCGTCCCGCGATCGACCTGAAAGTCCAGCAGCCGCGCATCACAGGCACTGCTCGCGCCGAAACTGCGGATGGTTGCGCCGACCGCCTTGGCCTCGCGCGACAGGTATTCAAACCAGCGATTGTCTGCGTTCAGGATCGCGATTCCGCCCGGCTCCAGACCCGCGAAAACCTCCGCCTTGGCACGGGCGACACCCGCCTCGCCGTCTGGGAAATTCTCGGTGTGAACAGGACCCACAGTTGTGATCGCCACCACATGTGGCGCTACCATTTTCGAGAGCGGGGTAATTTCGTCAGCGTGGTTCATGCCGATCTCGAAGACCGCGCGCTGCGTATCGGCGGGCATTCGCGCCAGGGTCAGCGGCACGCCGATGTGATTGTTATAGCTCTTGATTGAGGCGTGAGATGTGCCGGCCCGCTTCAGTCCCGCGGCAACAGCCTGGGTCACGCTTGTCTTGCCAACGGACCCGGTAATCGCACCCCGGCGCGCGTGAATGGCCCGATGACGCGCCGCGATACCCAGCGCCTCTAGGGCCAAGAACGTATCGGCGACCTGAATGCATGGCCCCGCAGTGACGCGCGACACCAGGGCACCGACTGCACCCTTGGCCAGAGCCTGAGCGACAAACTCGTGCCCATCACGCACCCCTGCCAAGGCGATAAACAGGTCCCCCGGTTCCACGGTCCTGGTATCGATCGACACCCCTGACACAGAGAAGGGTAGACTGACCGTGCCCTCGGTAGCCATCGCGATTTCATCAGAGGTCCACAGCATGTCAGCCATGAGCCAGCGCCTTGCCGGTTTCAATCACATCATCGAAGGGATGAATGACCCCTTTGATGGTCTGTCCCTGCTCATGGCCCTTACCGGCCACCACCAGGATATCGCCGTCGTTCAGCATCGCAGCACCCGCGACGATGGCAGATCGCCGATCTCCCACTTCCTTCAGCCCGCTGGCACCGGCCATAACCTCGGCGCGAATAGCGGCAGGTGTCTCACTGCGTGGATTGTCATCTGTCACGATGGCCACGTCGGCAAGTCGCGCAGCTATTGCCCCCATCAGAGCACGCTTGGTGCGGTCGCGATCGCCGCCGGCCCCAAACACCACGATCAGTTGGCCGCGCACGTGGGGGCGCAGGGCTGACAACACCGTCTCCAGGCCATCTGGTGTGTGGGCGTAGTCCACATAAGCATCGCCCCCGCGCGCGCCGGAGCCGACCCTCTGCAATCGCCCTGGTACGCCCTCAAGGGTTTCAAGCGCGGCAAACACCGCATCCGGCGCTTCACCGGCCGAAATGCACAGACCCGCCGCAATCATCGCGTTGGACGCTTGAAACGCCCCGACCAGAGGCAGAAGGACATCATATGTGCGGCCGTTATGGTCGACCCGCAACTGCTGGCCATCTGGCAACAGGTCACGCGAGACTAAGACGATACCTTGGCCCTGCTCACCGACGGAAAGCACTGACTGACCGCCAGTCACCGCAGCTGCAGCAAAGGCCTCATAGGCGTCTGAGTCTGCGTTCAAAACTGCGGTGCCGCCTCGCGGCAGCAACACCTGAAACAGCCGCAGCTTCGCCGCCCGATAGACCCCCATCGTGCCGTGATAATCGAGGTGGTCCTGGGTCAAATTCAGAAACCCGGCGGCGGCCAGAAGGGCGCCGTCTAACCGCCGTTGATCAATGCCATGAGATGAGGCTTCCAACGCAAGATGCGTCACGCCCCGCTCAACTAACTGGGCCATCAACTGCGCGACGTCGGCGGCATCTGGGGTGGTCAATCCCGGCGGGGTGAGTTGATCTGCAAACCCTTCGGGGCCAGTCGCCAAGACACCAAGTGTTCCCATACTGGCGGCGCGATGCCCGCACGCATTGAAGATTTGTCGACAGAAGGTCGCCACGGAAGTCTTGCCGTTCGTCCCCGTCACCGCCACCACCACAGGCGGCTGGACCTGCCAGAAATTGGCCGCGGCCAAGGCATATGCCCGACGCGGATCGTGGGTGACGACAACCGGCACGCCGAAACCCGGCATGTCCTCTGAGGACAGAACGGCCGCCGCGCCCGCCGAAACCGCGCGGGGTACAAAATCGCGCCCGTCAACAGTGGAGCCGGGCAAGGCTGCAAACAACGATCCGGACACGACCCGACGACTATCAGACGTAACGCCGGTAATCACCGGATCGACCGGCAGATCGCGCTTTACCAGGTCTGATAGTCTCTTCGTCACCTTCCCTGTCCCTGTCTTGGTGATGGGGACTGGCCAATAATCTTCACAAGTTCTGGTTGGCGCTGAACATGCAAGAAGGGTGCGATCCGGTCGATCACGCGACCTGCCGCTGGTGCCGCCACCCAACCCCCTGTCGCGTAGCCAAACGTGTTTGCCGAGGCGTGCGGTTCGTCCAACAGGATCAGGACAAAGTAGCGATCCGCATTGGCCGCGCCCTCAGTCGGAAAAACGGCAGCAAATGATGAGACCTGCTTGGTGGTACTGTAGGCGCGAATGGCGGGATCATACTTCTCGCCGGTGCCAGTCTTACCACCGACACTTAGCCCCGGTACGTCAGCCTTGCCGCCTGATCCACCCGTGACGTTGGCGCGCATGATCTGCAACATTTCCAGCGAGGTCTTTTCGCTGATCGCGCGAGAACCTTTGACCGTTGCGGTCGCCGGTAATTTCTTGATTGTCAGCGGGACAAGGGTCCCGCCGTTCAGCAGCGCGCCCATAGCGCGCGAGATGGCCAGCGGGCTGACATTCATCCCGTGACCGAATGAGGTCGAGGCCACGGCGTCCATGTTCCAGACCTTGGGGGTCAGTGGGCGCGCTGACTCTTTCAACTCCACCTTGGCCGGCGTTGTCAGGCCCAGCCCTGCGAAATAGGTGCTGAGCCGCTCGGCTCCAATGCTTTCCGCGAGACGCGCTGTGCCGATATTGGACGAGTGTTGAAAGACCTCGACCAGGGTCAAAATCTTATGGACAGCGTGATAGTCGTGGATCGTCCGATAGCCCAACTGGTAAGGCGTTCGCGCGTCAAAGGTTGAGCTGGGAGTGGCCACGCCGGTGTCCAAACCAATGGCGACTGTAAAGGCCTTGAACGTCGATCCCATCTCATAGACCGCCGCCGCCGCGCGGTTTAACTTGGCTTCATTCGAGGCTTTGCCAGGTTGGTTCGGATCAAAGGTCGGCCAACTGGCCATGCCCAGAATTTCGCCGGTCCGCACATTGGTCACCACGCCGACCGCGCCCTGCGGACGGAACTCAGCAGCCGCTTTCCCAAGTTCATCTTCGAGAGCGGCCTGGATGCGCAGATCTATGGAGACCGGCACGGCACCCTTGGCCGATGCCAATTTGCGGATATCGGTGTTCAAACCGGCTTCCGCACCCGCCAAGCCGATCCCGCCAGAGTCAGAAAATCCGATCAAATGGGCGGCAGTTTGCCCAAGCGGATAGATGCGGCGCTGCTCGGGTTCGAATATCACACCGGGAAGGCCAAGGTCGTGGATGCGTGAGCGCACCTCAGGGGTCAGTCCGCCGGCTAGAAACACGCGCTTCTTGGCCTTCAGCGCCTTGTTGATCTTAGCAATTGGGAGATCGGGCAGCATAGACACCAGCGCGGACCGGGTTTCAGCCGTGTCCCAAATCTCGCGCGGATCCAGATAAAGGCCGTAGTGGAGCAGGTCGAGCGCCAGCATCGCACCGTTGCGATCCACAAGATCGGCCCGCGCCGTCCCGGTCGGCCCGGCCACAGCGCTGTCTCGGCCAGACGCGGGAAAAACTGCCATCTTGGTGGCGCCTGCCGCCAAGGCGACAAATCCCAGGCTGAACATTACCAGAATGAAGAATATCCGGATGCGCGTGTCGTCCTCGGCCCGCCCGGCGGCCTTCGCGCGCTCAAACGCATGCTCCAGCCGCCAGAGCCGGTCCTTGACCCAACGCCATGAGGGGGCGGGAAATCCAGGATGTGTTAGGCTCATAGGGATGGCCCCACGACATGGACTGGCGGCGGCGACAAAGCTTGCTGCAAACCTTGCGGGGTCGTCTCGCGGGCTGCCTGGATCGGGGCTAAATGCAGATAGGACACCGAAAGCTGTTCCAGCCGGTCAGGCCGCTCCAGATGCGCAACCTCGGCCTGCAAAAGCCGAATTCGATCGTGCTCATCGTCGATCTGTCGCACTACCGACGCGATCTCACTGCGCTCGCCGCCCGCAATGGTCTTGGCCAGATAGACCGATAGAACCAGAGCGATCAGGGCACCTAAGGCAAACATGTCGAGGACGCGAAATCCCCACAGTCGACGGGTGATCAGGCTCATGCAGCCTCCTTCCAGACGGGCGCAGCGGTTCGGATGGCGGCGCGAAGCTTGGCAGATCTAGCTCGGGGGTTGGCTTCGATCTCAGCGGGGCCAGGTGCGTGCGCGCCGTTAAATTGCAGTTGAAAGCTCGGTTCGGCCAAGGCGACCACCGGCGGCGCGTAGCGCGATCCCCCCGGGGTGCGGCCGGCCCGCACCGTCAGAAACGACTTCACAATCCGGTCTTCCAAGGAATGGAAGGTCACTACGGCCAGCCGTCCCTGGGGCTTCAACACCCGCTCAGCGGCCACCAAACCTGCCTCTAGTTCGGCCAGCTCTTCATTCACTGCGATACGAAGACCCTGAAAGGTCCGCGTCGCCGGATGGGTCTTGGCACCCTGGCGACCTCCCAAGACGCGTTCGACAAATCCCGCAAATTCCAAGGTCCGACTGAAGGGCTGATCGGCGCGGCGGCGAACAATGGCGGCGGCGATCCGGCGCGATTGCCGTTCCTCGCCATAGACAAAAAGGATGCGCGCCAGTTCGGTTGCGTCGGCTGTGTTAACGAGGTCAGCGGCCGTCTGGCCGTCATCACCCATGCGCATGTCCAACGGTCCATCCCGCATGAACGAGAACCCTCGCTCGCCCTCATCCAACTGCATAGATGAAACGCCCAGATCCAGCGCGACGCCGTCCATTGAGGCCTCGCCCAATTCCTCGACCATTTCGGAAAACCGGCCATCGATCAGCCGAAACCCTTCGCCCATGCCATTGGCAAAGCGCCGCGCGCTTGGATCACGATCAAACGCCACCACTTGGGCACCACGTGCCAGGATCGCGCGGCTATAGCCGCCAGCACCGAACGTCCCGTCCACCACACGCCGCCCTGCCAAAGGTTCCAAGGCCTCCAGCACCTGCGCCATCAGCACTGGGACGTGTGGCGCTGCGCTGGTCATTGGCCGCTGGCCGTACGCGCAGCCCGCTGAGCCGTGCGATGTTTTGGATATTCCTGACGTACGATCTCGCGTTGCGCGGCGCGATGCGTGCGGAACGCCTCGCGGTTCCAGATCTGAAACCGGTCGCCGATCCCGGTAATGACAACCCAATCGGTGAGACCAAAGTCCTGACACAGCATCTCAGGCAAGGTCACCCGGCCGGCGGTATCGAAGCTTAGATTGACCAGCCCGCCCAAGACTGTGGTTTCCAAAGCAGTACGCAGAGGATCGCCAAAATCCAGCTCCTCGATCACCTCTTGGTAACGATCAAATAACGCCTTGCCGCCACCTTCGATGCAGTCGGCCTCGATCGAGGGAAAGCAGACAATGCCGTCAAAGGGACCCGACACCAGGGCGCGAAATTCCTGCGGCACCACGATGCGCCGCTTGGCGTCCAATTGCTTTTCGAATGTCGAGACGAACATCTCGCCAAATCCCAATTCGCAATCTGCCCAGGCCGTCCCGCTCGCCCCCCGCGCGCGGACCCAATACATCCCTCTCAGGACCAAACTGGGTTAACATGGGATAAAGTGGGATACAATGACTCTAGAAGTCAAATTTGCACAGAAACAACGGCTCCGGCTGGGATTATGGTTAATACAAACTAACAATTCACAGAACATACATAGAACTGGTTAAGCAACGGGCCCAAATGCTGCCGTCAGTGGATAACCCGAGATAATTTGGAAACCAGACGGCCTATAAGCCGGGTTCTGTCCCGCCCGCTTGCGCAGGCCTGGGCGATCATTCCTCTGGACCGACCATTGCTGGCCGGTTCTCGCGACCTACCCGAACCCCTCAGGCCTTCGACGGCCCTACCCTCCGAAGCTCGAAGAGCGTAGGAGGGCGCAAGGTCCCTATTCGGTCTTGCTCCGGGTGGGGCTTGCCATGCCGTCCCTGTTGCCAGGTCCGCGGTGCGCTCTTACCGCACCCTTTCACCCTTGCCTCGTGAGGCCGAAGCCTAGCGAGGTGGTCTGCTCTCTGTGGCGCTATCCCTGGGGTCGCCCCCGGTGGGTGTTACCCACCACCCTGTCGAAGTGGAGCCCGGACTTTCCTCGCCTGCCCGAGAACAAGCGCGATCACCCAGCCGTCTGGTTCCGCGCAGATCAGTGACCGTTCATGCCGCTGGGGTCAATCGGCCAGCCGCGCATAGATCAATTGATCCCAGAACGCGCCCTTCCAATAGGCGTGATCGCGCAAGGTCCCCTCACAGATAAAACCGTGTCGTTCCAATAACTTACAGGACCGCACATTGCCCACCGTGACCATGGCTTCCAGGCGCCTCAGGCCAAGCGTGCCATACCCAAAGGTTAAGACATGCGGCAGGATCGTGCTCATTACCCCCTTGCCCCACTCGGCGCGCATCAGGTCGTAGGCGATCTCGCCTCGGCAGCCGCGCTCCAGCTCAAGGATGTTGAAACCAACAGTCCCGATCAGTTGCGGATCGCCGACCCGACGAATGGACCAGCGCAATCCACGTTCCTCACCCGCCAATTCTCGGGCCCAGTCCACAATGTCGCGCGCCTGAGAAATATCCTCCAAGGGCTCAATATCCATGAACTCCGCCACCGCCGGATCGCCGAACATCGCCAGCAGGCTCGGCGCGTCGTGCTCGGCTAGGGGCTTCAGTTGATAGCCCTCTACCCGCAGTTCATGCTTGGCCAAGCCGATCATCAGAGATCGGCCATCAGTTGGGCAATGGGATGATCGCCCAAGGCAGCGATAACCCCGGCTCGGGCTTTCGCGCTCCGGGGTTGTGCCAATTTGAAGGTCCCTTCCAAGCGATCAATAAGGAGACTTCCGCCCACAATCATCTGTGTCATCGCCTCAAATCGGCCATCGCTCATCTTGTGTCGCGTCCAAGGCGGTTTGGGTTCGAGCCGCGCCTCTTCCTGGGCGGATAGATCATCCAAGAGGGTGACGAGGCCATCTTGGCCCATGGACACGACCCGACCATGGGCTTCGACACTGACATAGTTCCAGGTCGGCACCTGGTCGTCCTCGCCGAACCAATCAGGGCTGACATAGGTTTCCGGGCCTTGGCTGACGACCACGGCGGTGAATCCTGCGGTAATGAACGGCGTCAGCGCATTTCCCCGCGAGAGGTGGAAGTCTAGCATCAGCCGACCATCCCGCCGCCGAGCGATCATCGGGGCTTGGGCGACCAGCAATTCCCCGGCCGGAGCCGCAGTAAGGGTCATAAACGGATAGCGCGCCAGATGCGCCAGCAGCACGACCTCATCTTGGACGTGAAAGGCCTTGTTCGGTTGCATCAGGTTCCCAATCTCAGCAGAGCAATCAGTCGCGCTCGGGTTTCACCATCTGCAACCCCGTCGAACTTCTCCTGCCGCCAATGCCGTTGAAAGGCCCTCACGACGGCGGTCGTATGCGCATCGAACTTGCCGTTCGGCGCGCAGTCATAGCCCAGCCGGGTGAACCCGGCCTGCAAAGCAAATACACCAGCCCCCTCCTCGCCCTCACCCAAGGGCGCGCCCGGTGCGGCCGGCGGTTCCAGCCAGAGTCCGTGCCCAGCTAAGAAAAGTTGCTTCCAGGGAAAGAGCTCGCCGGGATCATCCTTGCGGTCCGGGGCCACGTCGGAATGCCCAACAATGTCGCGGTCCTCGATCGTCCAGCGGCTGCGAATGTCGCCTACTAGGCCGATCACAGCCTCGATCTGGACCTTCGGAAACGCTCGATAGCCGTACTCATGGCCCGGACTGACGATCTCAATCCCGATCGAACGGCCATTGATGTCGCTCTCGCCTCGCCAGTGGGCGACCCCGGCGTGCCAGGCCCGCCGCTCCTCGGCCACCAACCCAAACACCCGCCCGTCTTCCTCAACCAGATAGTGCGCGCTGACCTTGGCCGCCGGGTCGCGCAGCCGCGCCAGCGCACCCTCCCCGGTCTGCATGCCGGTATAGTGCAGCACAATCATATCCGGCGGGCTTTTGCGCAGGTCGAAGTTCGGCGAGGGGGCGTCGATCACGGTCATGGCCTGTGATTATGACCAGCGGTTCCTAATCGCAACTACAAGCGCCGTAAGCTGGTTGCGCCGCAAGGCGATCACCAACACTCCGGCCAGGGCTAGAGCAGTACCCATTGCGATCCGCAGGTCGAACTGATCTCCGGTCAAAGCCACGCCCATGGCGATGGTCGCCAGCGGCGTCATCAAGGTCAGCGGCGATATCAAGGTCGCCTCATGCCGTTGGATCAGCCCGTAATAAAGGGTGTGCGCCACCACCGAAACGAACAGCCCTGAGAACAGCACGGCAGCCACAAACGGCCAACCCGCCGCCAAAGCCGCATCAACACTGCCCGGCTCGAACAGCACCGAAAGTCCAAGGGTGGGCACCAGCGACGACAACCCCACCATCGCCTGAAACTGCAACGGCTTAACCCCATCCATCTGCTTCATCATGACCGCCGCAAACGAGCCAAAACACGAGGCGGCCACCACGAACAGCAGCCCGGTTGAGATCGCATAGCCTTGCGGGTTCCACATCACCAGCATCACGCCCGCCAGGGTCAGCGCCATCCCCAACAGTCGCCGCCCCGTCAATCGCTCGCCCAACATGAAATAGGACAACAGCGCCGTGATCGGCACGCCCAGTTGGCTGACGATCGCCACGGCCGAGGGGCTAGAGGTCTTAAGCGCAATGAAAATCAGCGAGAAGGTCCCACCGCCCATCATCATGCCGACCAGGGCCAGTTTCCAGATTGGCCGCGGCAGATTGCGCAACCAAGGAAAAGTGACCGCCAGCACCACGGCAAACCGCATGGCCGCGTAGAACATCGGCGGCACATCCAAATGGGTCACCGCGAATTTCGACACGATGTTGTTGGCCGCCCAGGCCAGACATACGAAGGTCAGCAGGGCAAAATCTCGAAACGGCATGCGGGGGCTTAGGCCGGGTTTAGGACCAGCCGCAAACCCTTTCCACCCTTCGCCTCACCAAATGCGAGGTATCAGCCGAAATCGCACGGTTTGGCGATAGGCGGCGTAGCCCGGAAGCTCCGCAACCAACAGCCTCTCCTCGGCGGCAATCCGCCACGTGATCCCCACCACAAGCAACAATGCGCTGATCAAACCCCACCAGGATCCCAGCGCAATCGGCGTGGCGAAAATCAAGATCAGGCCGCCGGAATACATAGGATGGCGGACCAAACCGTAGAGCCCGGTCGAAATCACCCTCTGCCCTTCACTGACCTCCACCGTGGCCGAGGCGAAGGTATTTTGCCTGTAGACTTGGTAGAGGATGGCAAAGCCGACAATCGCCAAAACGTCGCCCAACACCACCAGGGCCAGCGGCACCTGCGACCAGCCCCACCTGTGGTCCAAGGCTGGAACCAGAATCAAACTCACGAAGCACACCGCGTTGAAAGCCTGAATTCGCCGCTGCTCCGGATCCTTTTCCGCTGTCGGCCCCCCGGCTGAACGGCGCGCCAGCAGCGCTGGGTCGTGCCTCCAAAGATAGGCGGTCAGCCAGATGCTAGCCCCGATGAAGATCACCAAATAGACCCAGGCCTGCCAATAGTTCCACGTCCCGGCGGGCAGAAAAATCAGAGCCACCATGAACAGCGTGAGAAAAGCAAACCCGCCAAACACCAGCCGCGCCGTAGCGTTCATGGCCTCCCTCCTCAGATTGTCATAGTCAGGATGGACACGCCTGCCTTCGATTGACAAGTTGTCACCTCACCCGCTCCGGAGCTTACCCCGCAATGCCCACAAGCCCATTCCTCGGCCCGGACGTCCGCGATCTCGGCTCTGCCTATATCGACCCCACGGCGCGTCTATTCGGCGAGGTCGAGATTGCCGTTGACGCCTCGGTCTGGTGCAATGTGGTGGTCCGCGCCGAGAGTGACCGTGTCGTCATCGGCCCGCGCACCAATATCCAAGACTTCGTGATGATCCATGTGGGCAGCGGCACGGGCACAGTCATCGGGGCCGACTGCTCCATCACCCATCACGTCACCCTACACGGCTGCACCATCGGCGACGCCTGCCTCATCGGCATTGGCGCTACCATCATGGACGGCTGCATGATCGGCGAAGGCAGTATCGTCGCGGGCGGAGCCTTCCTCAAGGAGGGCACGGTCATCCCACCTCACTCCATTGTTATGGGTTCACCAGGCGCAGTGACCAAGACCCGCGACAACACCCTCGCCAACCGCATGAACGCCTTTCTCTACCGTCGCAACGCCCAGGCCTATGCGGCGGGCGACTACCGGCTGTGGTCGCGCGAGAGTTTTCGGGTCGAAATGATGGCCGAGCGTCAAAGCCTCATGGTCTCGTCTGGCTAAGCCAATCCAGTATCTCGGTGTTCAGTTCTTGCGGGTAGGTGTGGCTGAGATCGGCGATCTCACGATAGGTCACGTCCGCCCCCGCCGCTAGCAATGCCGACTGGGCCTCCCGCGCCATGTTCACAGGGAACATCCAGTCGAGCACCCCATGGCCGATGAATATCGGCAGCCCGGAGAGCCGCTCGGGATCGGCCATCTGGGCCAACATCGGATGAAAGGCGGCAGCCACGGGTGCCAGATGCGTAAATGGTGAGTCCGGTTCCAGACCCGACACGTAACTAAAGGTCCCGCCATCACTCATGCCGGTTAGCAACCGCCGCTTGGGATCGACATTCCAACGCTCGGACACAAACGCCAACATTCGCATCAGGTTCGGGGTATCTCGATCCAATCCAGACAAGGCCCAGGTGTCACCAATCGCCGTCGGCGCAATCAGGATGGCCCCGCGACTTCGGGCATCCCGCAACCAGCTCCACAGGAAGCCTCGCCCGTTTCCGCCGCCGCCATGCAGCGCCATCACCAAGGGGGCGGCTACATCTGGTGCATAGGTTTCCGGCACGTAGAGCGAGAACCCGCCCCGCGAGCCCGCCTCATTGTCGAAGTGCGCCACACCCACATCATCTCGACCCGAGCCCTGGGCAAGACGCTCAAGTAAACCCGCATCACCCCGCACGCCGGTCTGAAGGAAATATCGACCGATCGGTGCCAGTTGGGCCGCGAAGGGATAGAGCGCTTCCTCCGCCAGGGGCAGACCGCGCAGAGCCCGATAAGCCAATCGAATACCATCCCCCTGCCCCGCGGCCTCGCGCAATCGATCAAATGACGTAAGCACCTGATCGCTGGCAGCCTGCAGGGCCGTTCGCAGATCAGCTATGCGGTCGGGCCATTTTTCAAGCCTTGGCCTCGCTTCAGTCAGGGCAGTCTCTGGCTCACCAATCGCCCCCATCAATTCATAGAGGTCGGCGGGATTGAGGTGCCGCGCCACAAAGCCCAGAACCTCGAGGCTCTGAAGCAGCGTCGGGACCAGCGCTGTCAGGTCATCAAGCTCAGCCTCGTCCACCGGCTCCTAGGCCACCTTGCCCAGGCTCAGGCCCTCATAGCGGGCCAGATAATGATCGGTCGACCCAAAGGCCCCTTCGATCATCGTCGCGCGCTTGAAGTAATGCCCAATGGCCATTTCGTCCGTCATGCCCATGCCGCCGTGCAGCTGGATGGCGTTCTGGCCGACAAACTTACACGCCTTACCGATCTGCACCTTGGCCGCCGAAGCCGCCTTGGCGCGCTCATCGGCACTCTCGCCCAGCTTGATCGTGGCCATATAGGTCATGGAAATCGACTGCTCGACCTGAATGAACATGTCGACCATCCGGTGTTGCAACACCTGGAACGATGAGATCGGCTGACCAAACTGCTTGCGCTGCTTGGTGTATTCCAAGGTGCCCTCATGCAACTTGCGCAGCACGCCGCAGGCCTCAGCGCAGGTCGCGGCCAGCGCCTCGTCCAACACCTGTTCCACAAGAGCCAGAGACTGGCCCTCCGGCCCAACCAGGTTCGCAGCTGGCACCGACACGTTCTCGAGATAGACTTCCGACGCCCGGAACCCGTCTACGGTGGGATAGTCCCTGCTCGTCACGCCCTTGGCATCCTTGGGCACGATAAATACCGACACGCCGCTGGCTTCCCGCTGCGAACCGCCGGTCCGCGCGGTGACGATCAGGTGCGTCGCATAGGGGGCCGAGATCACCACCGCCTTATGGCCGTTCAGCACATAGGCGCTACCGTCCTTCTTGGCCGTAGTCTTCAGATCGCTGAGGTTATAGCGCCCCTGAGGCTCGGCATAGGCAAAGGCGATGATCGCCTCACCGGCGATAATCTTGCCGATTAGCTCGTCGGCCGCTGCGGGCTTGCCGTGTTTCAGGAACCCGCCGCCGATGACCACGGTGGGCAGGTAGGGTTCGACCACCAGGGCCCTACCCAGTTCCTCCATCACCACCATGTTCTCGGTGGCCCCGCCGCCCAGGCCGCCCTGGTCTTCGGAAAACGCCGCGCCCAAAATACCCAGCTCATCAGCAAACGCCTTCCAGACGTCTGGACGCCAGTTAGGCTCCTTGGCCAGGGCCGCCCGGCGCTGATCAAAGCTATAATGATCGGCCAGATAGCTGGCGACCGTGTCGCGCAGCATCGACTGTTCGTCGGTGAAGCTAAAGTCCATCTGGGTTCCCTACATAGATGCGCCGCCCCATTGCAGCGGGGCGGCTTAGGTTAGTTGGTCTTAGAGGCCCAACACCATCTTGGCGATGATATTGCGCTGAATCTCGTTGGAACCGCCATAAATCGAGGTCTTGCGACCATTAAAATAGTCACCGGCCGTGTCCAGCGCATGCAACGGTCCCACACCGGAATTGTGTCCGGCCTCGCCCAGGAACGGCGCGCCATAGTGGCCCGATGCCTCGAGAGCCAGCTCATGCAGGCGCTGTTGAATCTCGGTTCCCTTGATCTTCAAGATCGAGCTTTCGGTCCCCGGTCCCTTACCGCTGCTCTCCCCGGCCAGGGTCCGCAGTTCGGTATATTCAAGCGCCGTCAGGTCGATTTCTAGCTCGGCGACCTTGCGCTTGAAAAACGCGTCGGCCAGCAGCGCACCACCAGTATCCGACATCTCCGTCGAGGCGATCTGCCGCACCCGCTCCAAGCCACGCTTGGAACGCGCCACTCCGGCAATGCCGGACCGCTCATGGGCCAACAGCGCCTTGGCGCAGGTCCAGCCTTGGTTCTCATGGAAGATC
The DNA here is from genome assembly GCA_031427275.1 of Alphaproteobacteria bacterium. Classification (GTDB taxonomy): domain Bacteria; phylum Pseudomonadota; class Alphaproteobacteria; order Caulobacterales; family Caulobacteraceae; genus Phenylobacterium. Next base: position 37,468 of record JANPNB010000390.1, read on the forward strand.
CGGTTCTCGACCGGCACCTTCACATTATCGAGGAACACGTCATTGACCTCGTGGCCGCCTTCCAGGGTCGTGATGCGACGCACCTCGATGCCTGGGCTCTTCATATCGATCAGCAGGAAAGATATCCCCGCCTGTGGCTTGGAATTGGGATCGGTGCGCACCAGGAAAAAGCCCCAGTCGGCGTGTTGCCCCAGCGTCGTCCACGTCTTCTGGCCGTTGACAATGTAGTATTCCTTGCCGTCGTCTCCGGTGATCCGCGCAGCCTTGGTCTTCAAGGACGCGAGGTCTGATCCAGCGCCCGGCTCGGAATAGCCCTGACACCACCACACCAATCCGTCGCGGATGCCGGGCAGAAATTTCTCTTTCTGCTCAGGGGTCCCGAAAGTGTAGAGCACGGGGGCCAGCATCGCCACGCCGAAGGGCAAGATGGCGATGGTGTCAGCGCGGGCCTGTTCCTCTGACCAGATGTACTTTTGAGTTGGCGTCCAATCGGTGCCGCCCAACTCCTTGGGCCACGACGGCGTCGACCAGCCCTTCTTGGCCAGGATACGGTGCCAGGAGAAATAATCCTCTTTGCTCAGGGTCTCGCCGCGCTCCTGTTTATCGCGCAGGGCTTTGGGGTAATTCTGGGCGATGAAGCTGCGGGCTTCCTCGCGAAAGGCATTGTCGGCGTCGGAAAAATCGAGGTCCATGGGGAGGCTCCCTGCGGTTTCGCTTACACTGTATGGCGTAAGGCCTGGAACATAATCAAAGCCCTTAGATTTGGGAATATGACGTTTACGTCAACGTCAATTATTTCAAAATCCCTAGGGAAGTTTGAACTGCATGGGGATGCGGATCTTGCCCTTCGAAATTCGCCGATCATTCGGCTGAACACGAAACGTGCGCACAAGTTTCACGGCAAAGGCACCGACATTCGCCCCGGTGGGTGACTCTGAAATAACCTGGCAATTGCGCAAGCGGCCCACTTTCGTCACCACGCACTCCACGACCGCGCGGGCCTGCTCGGGTGGTGGCGGGTGATAAGCCAGTCTAGGTCGCCAAGGCCAAAAGTGGCTTCTGTCGCGCCGCGCGCCAGCCCGGGAATATCCCGCCCACCAACCCGATTACCAAAGCCAGAACGACGGCCTGACCGATAATCTCTGGTCCGATCTGGATGCGGAACGCCACTTGGGTAAAGCCAGCGCCCAAGGTCGATGCAGACAGGCCGTTAAAGCCAAGGGCGCAAATCGCCACGCCCAGCAAAGCGCCAAGTGCAGACAGCACCAGGGCTTCGACCATCGTGCCCATAAAGGCCGAAAACCCAGAGAAGCCGATGACCCGCAAAGTCGCGATCTCCGCAGCCCGGTTGGATACTGAGGCATACATGGTGTTCAGCGCGCCAGCCAAAGCCCCAATCGCCATCATGATCCCCAACGGCCAACCGAAATATTTGATCAACAGACCTGAGCGTTCGGCTTGCGCGGCGAAATAGGCCTGCTCGCTTTGCGCCTTCAACTGCAGACGCGGCTCTGTCTTTGCGTAGGCCACAAAAGCGGGCATCGCCGCTGGGCTGGTGAGCACCACCCGCGCCGTCTGGAACGAGGTTCCTCGGTTGAAGAGGCTTTGTACAACTGGGGCATCGGCCCACAGCTCAGACTCAAACACGGTTCCCGGGGCCTCGAACACGCCGACCACCCGCCATGTCTGCGCGCCGAACCGCACAGTCTTGCCCATCTCGAAGCCCTCAAATTCGCGCAGCAGTCCCGCGCCCACCACAATCTCATTCGATCCAGGCGAAAACATTCGACCCTCGCGGATCTTGGCTTGCTTGCGCACCAACAAGCCGCTGGGCCCGATACCTCGCAGCGGCATATTGGCCTTGGTGCGGGACGACTTCTTGATCCCGTCGACCACCAGCATCAATTCTGGCGACACCATCGGTCGCCCGTCCGGACCAGCCCGCACGCCGGGCCCCTGCGCCAACAAATCCACCTGATCTCGCGACAAGGTGCTGTTCAATTCGGCTTCCGAGCCTTCTCGCAACACAATAGCCACGTCCGCGGCACCCGACCCCTTCAGAGTCTGATTAAAGCCATTGGCCAGGGACAAGAACCCCAGCAACACGGCCACCACCAGGGCAATGGACACCACCGTCGCCAACGACATCCATAGACGCTGCGGGATTGACCGCACATTCATGGCGATCACCGACCGCGTCTGACTCATCAAACCCATGACTGGTCTCCCTAACGCCGGTTCAGAGCATCAACGATGCTCATACGCAAAGCCGAGATTGCGGGTATCGCACCGGTCACTAAACCCAGTGTCAGCGCCAACAGTAACCCGGCGACCGCGACCAGCGGCGGCAAAGACAGATCGCCAAACTGCGTGCCAGCCGGAGACTTGGCCAGCCCTTTGAGAACAATTGCCGACACGCCCAAACCCAGGACCGCGCCCAGGGTCGACAGCATCAGCGCCTCGCCTAAGACCATCCGCAATACGCGCGGGCTGGAGAAGCCGAGGGTTTTCATCACCCCGATCTCTTTGGTCCGCTCGCGCATGGCCGAAACCAGGGTCGTACTGACGATCATCAGGATCGCCGCAAACGCCGCCGCCACCACCATACTGACGATGAAGTTGAGATCGCCTGCCTGCTTCAGAAACGCCCGGGCAAAGGTCTTTTCATCGACAGTCGAGGTTTCGGCCGGCGAATTGGCAAAGGTGGCGTCGATGGACTTGGCGACTCGATCATTCATATCGGGCGATGCTGTACGCACCGCCACATTGCCTATTTGGTCGCGGCCAAAGGTCGTGGTTTCGTTGATATAGTCATAGTGGAAATAGAGCGCCGTTGTGGAATCCGTCGGCTTAGCTCCGGTGAAAATCCCACTGATCTTCATGTCCCAGCTGCGACGGCC
>JANPNB010000391.1:0-3114 GCA_031427275.1 Alphaproteobacteria bacterium
ATGGCTGAGCCGATAGAGTTTTCGGTGAACAGCTTGCCATTGGGGGCGATCGCGTGGCCACCCGCAGACAGAACCCGTTCGGCCAAAGGGATGTCGTTGGTGATCGCAACGTCGCCAGGAGCCACATGCTCGGCAATCCAGTCATCGGCCACATCAGGCCCGGCATCGACGATGGTACGGACAATCATTGGTGATTTGGGGATCTGCATGAAGGCATTCGAGACCACCCAGGTTTTCAGGCCATAGCGGGCGGCGACCTTGTAAACCTCATCCTTCACCGGGCAGGCGTCGGCATCGATGAAGATTTCGATGGGGCGAGCGGTCACGCGGGGTCCTGGATCGGGAGATGGTGCCGGCTGAGGGACTCGAACCCCCGACCTTCGGTTTACAAAACCACTGCTCTACCAACTGAGCTAAGCCGGCTACGTCAAAGCGGGCAATGCCACGGTCCGCGCGCCGGGACAACACCTTCAATCGCTTGGCGTGGCGCTTTCGATGTGGTCGAGTGGTTGCAAATGTCGGGAGCACGCTATGAAGTTCGAAGATTATCGTAAGCACGACGCCGTGGGTTTGGCCGGGCTGATCGCCAAGGGTGAGGTGAGCGCTGGAGAGGTCCTAGAGACGGCTGTCACGCGGATGGCGGCGGTCAATCCTGCGGTTAACGCGATAACGCTCGATCTGGCCGAGCGGGCGCGGAAGGTCGCGAGCGGTAAGCTGCCCGCCGGGCCTTTGTCGGGCGTACCTTATCTGCTCAAGGATCTAGGTGCCGGGCTGAAGGGCGTGATCACCAGCGGCGGGTCGAAGATGACCAAGGACGCCGCGGCCCCTGCCGACAGTGCGCTGGTGGCCGCCTATCAGCAGGCGGGTCTGGTGATCTTCGGCAAGACCAATACGCCGGAGTTTGGCCTGATGCCGGTGACGGAGTCGCACCATCTGGGCGTTTGCCGCAATCCTTGGGATACCAGCCGCACCTCGGGCGGGTCGTCGGGTGGGGCGGCGTCTGCCGTGGCGGCGGGGATTGTGCCGGCCGCTCATGCCACTGACGGCGGCGGATCGATCCGCATTCCGGCGGCGGCCTGCGGGCTGTTTGGGTTGAAGCCGTCGCGGGGGCGGGTGTCGTTCTCGCCGGCTGGTGAAGGCTGGGCGGGGGCCTCGGCGCAGCATGCGGTGACGCGCTCGGTGCGGGACTCTGCGGTGTTGTTGGACATTGCCTGCCAACCGCAGGCGGGAGACCCCTATTATCTGAGCCCGCCAGCGCTTCCGTATGCGCAAGAGGTCGGCCGTGCGCCGGGCAAGCTGCGTATCGGGTTCACGACAGTTGGTATGGCCGCACCGATTGAGGATGCTGACGTCATCGCAGGCGTCATCGCGACCGCCAAGCTCTGCGAGAGCCTAGGTCACATTGTCGAGGAAGTGACCTTGCCCGGTGACTTCGCCGCCATGCAGGTGGGCGCGGGCAATGCGATTGCCGCTTCGGTGGTGGCGAGCATTGAGGCTGAGGCGGCACGACGCGGACGGCCCATCGACCAGGACGAGATCGAACCCCTGACCTGGGCCATGTATCGCCGGGGTCAGAGCGTCTCAGGCGGCGACTATGTGCGCGGCTTGGCGGCGATTCATGCCTATGGACGGGCCATGGCGGGCCTGTTTGAGACCTATGATGTGCTGTTGTTGGCCACCCTAGGCGGACCGGCGATCCCGGTGGGGTATCTGACCGAAGACAGCAATCGCGGGACCGAGCGGTTGTTTGGCTTCATGCCCAACACCCAGGCCTTCAACAACAGCGGCCAGCCCTGCATGAGTATGCCGCTCGCCTGGAGCGCTGGGGGCCTGCCTCTGGGTATTCAGTTCGTGGGCCGGATGGCCGATGAGGCAACCTTGTTCCGGTTGGCGGCGCAGATCGAGCAGGCCATGCCGTGGTTCGACAAGGTCGCGCCGCTATAGTTCGACGACCCGAGCCACAGCAAGCTTGAGCCACTCGCGGAAGGCGATGATACGCCGGTCGGTGGCGCGTTCGCGCTTGATGACCATGTGGAAGGCATTGGCTGTACCGCTAGGCGGAAAGGGCGCGACGAGGGTCTGACCGAAGCCTGGACGCCCCCGTATGAGAGGGTGCATGCCCAAAGCAACGCCCAGCCCGTGCTCGGCGGCTTCTAAGGCTGCGGAGACCGTGTCGACCCACAGATCGGCGCGCGGAACCAGGTCGGGTTCTCCGATGGCCCGCAACCACGTGTGCCAAGCCTTGGGTTGGGCTGAAACATGGATCAGGGTCGCAGCTTTCAGACTACTTGGCTGGGTGATCGAGGCTGCGATGTTTGGCGTGCAAACCGGTTGGCTACGCACCTCGACCAGGGACTCGAATTTCAGACCTGCGGAGTGTTCACGGCCAAACCGAATAGCAACATCGACGCCGGCGCTTTCGAAATCGGCATACTGATGGGTGGCGTCGAGGCGTAGGGTGAGGCCGGGTTGATGCTGCGCCAAGCTGGACAGGGCCGGAAGAATAACCGTGCTGGTGAAAAAAGGTAGGGCGCTAACCCGAAGTTCGCCCCTCACGCCGAGACCTTCACCCAGCAGTTCGCGCCCGGCTTCCTGGAGTTGTTCTAGCGCCTCTGTGACTGTTTGCAGGTAACGGGTGCCTGCCGGTGAGAGGCGGATGGTGCGAGTAGTTCGGTGGAAGAGACTGACCCCAAACCGCTCTTCAAGGCCGCGAATCTGATGACTGATCGCCGATGGTGAGAGCCCGAGGTCCTTGGCAGCCTTTCGAAAGCTCAGATGCCGCGCGGTCCGCTCAAAGGCCAAGAGGGCGGTGATCGAGGGTAGGGTGCGCAGGGCGCTAGGTTCGATCGCTGATAGTTGAGGAATTTTCATCTAAGATGAGAATATGCCCTTAGTTTCAGAGAAGGAAGTCCCCCATACGTCAGACTGTTGATGATGGTGGGTTTGAATGGCGATCTTTGTGGCAGGCGATGGCATTGGAAAATGGCAGCCAGGACTGTTGGCGCAGGGGCCGTTTTCGGGCCTTCAAGGCGGGGCTGTCGCAGGCCTGTTGGTGGCGCGAACGCGGCGACCGGCTGGAGGCCACGCGTATTGCGTGGGCCGACGGCTGCGTGC
>JANPNB010000392.1:0-2625 GCA_031427275.1 Alphaproteobacteria bacterium
CCCCCGCCCGAGAACCTGCCGCCGCCGCCCAAGGTGGCACTGCCGCCACCGTCCTTCGTGCCGCCGCCCGAGGTGTCGCATTGCGCTGCACCTGCAGCATACGCCTGATGAACCGTCAACCCGGGGATGGCCCCCAGGTGCCAACTAGGGGTGTGTCATGAAGATGATCATTGCCGCCATCAAACCCTACAAGCTTGACGAGGTCCGCGAAGCGCTGACCGCGATCGGGGTCCGGGGAATGATGGTTATGGAAATCAGGGGTTTTGGCACGCAATCGGGCCATACCGAAATTTATCGCGGCGCTGAATACTCCGTGAACTTCGTGCCGAAGATGCGGCTTGAAATCGTTGTGGCCGATGGCATGGCCGATACGGTGGTGGACACCATCACCAAAACCGCCCGGACCGGCAAGATCGGCGACGGCAAGATTTTCGTCATGGATGTCGAGCGCGCTCTGCGGGTGCGCACCGGCGACATCGATGACGACGCGCTGTAGGTGAATGGGCAAGGGATCAGAACGCGATGAAAAACATTCTCAAACTTGGCGGACTTGGGCTGCTGGGCGCCCAACTTCTCGCCGGCCTGCCGGCTTGGGCACAAGAGGCCTCCGGCCCGATCAAAGCCCCCGATGCCGCCGCGATGGCTGGCATGGTGGACAAGGGTGACACAACCTGGATGCTGATATCCTCGGCTTTGGTGCTGCTGATGGCCATTCCGGCCCTCGGGCTGTTCTACGGCGGCCTTGTGCGCACCAAGAACATGCTTTCGGTTCTGATGCAGGTTTTCATGATCGTGGCGGTCGTGGCCGTGATCTGGGTGGTCTACGGCTATTCACTGACCTTCACCGGCGGCGGCCCCTATGTTGGCGGTCTGTCCAAGATGTTCCTTGCGGGCGTCGGAACCGGTACCTTTGCCGCAACCTTCTCCAACAACGTCTATATTCCCGAATATGCTTTCGTCATCTTCCAGATGACCTTTGCCTGCATCACCCCCGGCCTGATCGTTGGCGCCTTTGCCGAACGCATCAAGTTCTGGCCTTTGATGCTGTTTTCGGTCCTGTGGGTCACTGCGGTCTATTTTCCGGTGGCACATATGGTCTGGTACTGGGCTGGCCCGGACTTCCTGTCTGACAACCCCGCCGACGCTGGCCTGTTGTGGGGCATGGGGGCCCTGGATTTTGCCGGAGGCACCGTGGTGCACATCAACGCCGGGATCGCGGGCCTGATGGGCTGCCTCGTGATTGGCAAGCGAGTGGGCTTTGGCCGCGAAAACATGGCACCGCATTCGCTGACCATGACCATGGTCGGCGCGTCTTTGCTGTGGGTTGGCTGGTTCGGCTTCAACGCCGGTTCCACCCTTGAAGCCAACGGCCTTGCCGCCCTTGCCTTCATCAACACCTTTGTCGCCACCGCAGCGGCCGCTTTGGCCTGGGTTCTGGTCGAACAACTCCGCCACGGCCGTCCGTCGCTTCTGGGCGCTGTTACCGGCGCGGTCGCGGGGCTTGTGGCCATCACGCCGGCTTCGGGATTTGCCACGCCAATGACCTCGATCCTTCTGGGTCTGGTCGTCGCTCCGGTTTGCTACTTCTTCGTGTCCACGGTGAAGGCCCGGCTGAAGTATGACGACAGCCTTGATGTCTTCGGCGTGCATTGCATCGGCGGCATCATCGGCGCCCTTGGCACCGGCATCGTGGCTGACCCGTCCTTGGGCGGTCAGGGCTGGTTCGACTACACCGTCTTCCCGGCGGTTCCCGGCGCCTATGACATGACGGCTCAGGTCATCACCCAGATCAAGGCCGTGGCTGTCACCCTGGTCTGGTCGGGTGGCGTGTCTCTGGTGCTGTTCTTTGCCATCGACAAGGTCTTCGGCCTGCGGCCGACGGCAGATGACGAACGTCAGGGTCTGGATCAGACCTCGCACGGCGAAAGCGCCTACAACATGTAAGCCAAACCCTTGCGGCGCGCGACCTCCTCCCCGCCCGGCGCAACCTTGGAACGGCCCGCGCTTTTCCCTCGCGCGGGCCGTTTTCGTTTTGCCGACGCGAAAAACGCTTGCAGGCCCGCCATGGCACAGGCAATCTTAACGGGCAGACCAAGCCGTCGGGGGGGGGGCCATGCGGAACGACACAGGATTTGACGATATCCGCGCCGTCGTGATCGACTATCTTGAAGGCATGATCTACGGCGACGCCGGTCAGTTGTGCCGCGCCTTTCACCCCAACGCTCTGGCCGCAGGGCATTATCAGGGTCAGTTCTTTGCCACCACCCGCGAAGATTTCATCCCCGAGTGGCTGGCCGCCGGGTCCATCCCGCGCGGCACACCCTTTGACGCTGAAATCACGATGATCGACGTCACCGGCGATATTGCCGTCGTGAAGGTCACTGACACCTGCTTTGACAATGATTTCACCGACTATCTGACTTTGTCGAAATTCGAAGACGGCTGGCAGATCGTCGCAAAGGCGTGGTTTGTTCATCCGAGGATAGGTTAGGTGTTCCATCCCGGACGTTTGCATAGACGAGCGCCGTCTGCCACTCTTCATCGCGCGGGCTACGCTGCGCGATCTGATCGCGGGGTTGGAAGCGCGCGCAACGGGGGATGCTGCGCGATGATGTTATCTCTGCA
>JANPNB010000393.1:0-5557 GCA_031427275.1 Alphaproteobacteria bacterium
CGCTGGGTGGCTAATTCTTGCACAGTGAGTCCGGATATCGGGTCAATTGTAATTTTCTTTTTGGCATTGCCTTTCTGGCTGCCTATCCGGCCACTTATCGGAACATGCTCTAGCGCCGGTCCGCGCGCTTGGCGTACAAGCCGACATGGCCATCGCTCCACCACCCCCCCAAGTCGAAGAAGTCATCGTTACAGCGCCGCGGCTCCCACCGCTGGGTGGCGAGGCGGTGTTTGCCGCAGTTCAGCTGGATGCGGAGGCCTTGAAGGCCGCCCCACGCCTAGACGCCGCTCTGAAGCGCGTGCCCGGCGTTTCGCTATTTCGTCGAACGGGGAGCGACGCGGCCAACCCGACAATTCAGGGTATTTCCCTGCGGGGTATCGCGCCGTCCGGTGCGGGCCGGGCGCTGGTGACTTTGGACGGTGCGCCGCAGAACGATCCCTTCGGAGGCTGGGTCATTTGGTCTGCCTTGCCACCAGATGGTCTGGCCAGTGTCACCCTGGTGCGGGGTGCGGGTGCCGGTGCCTATGGAGCAGGAGCCTTGACCGGTGTCGTGGCCCTGGAGGGGCGTGCCGACGGCGCGTCGACACTGGACGTAAGCGCAGGTCAGCGGGGCGCGATCCGTGGCGCGGCGAGCCTTGGCGCACCAGGCTTGCAGGTTACCGTCGCTGCGGAAACAGCCGACGGCTATCGCCCCGTGCGCGGATCGGTCGCCGGTGGCGCCGATACACTGACGTTTCTCGACGCGCGTTCGGCTTCGGTCGTCGTGGGCGGCGAGATCGGCGACATTGCCACAAGCGTGCGGGTCTTTGGCTACCAGGAACAACGCGGTGCGGGACTGCGCGGCGCGCAGTCGAAGGCGCAGGGTGCGGGGGCGACCTTCGGCTTGGTCCGCTTGGCCGGCGGTTGGCGCGCACAAGCCTGGGTTCGATCCAGCGACCTAGCGAACAGCTCTGTGGCTGTGACGGCGAAGCGTGGCGGCACCACCCCAGCCGCCGACCAATATTCCACGCCGGCGCTAGGCTACGGTTTCAATGCAGCGTGGCAGGGGCGAGGCGAGGTCTTGTCTTGGGAGCTCGGTGGGGACGCCCGGTTTGCGAGCGGCCAAGCCCATGAACGCTTTCGTTTCTTAAACGGCGGGTTCACCCGTGGTCGCGATAGCGGCGGTCGGACGGCAGTCGGCGGAGTATATGCAGAGATCGTGCGCGATACCGGTGATCTGCTGCTGACCGGTGGGGCGAGGTTGGATGGCTGGCGGCAAACCGGGGCTATTCGGCGCGAGAATGATCTGGCGACCGGCGCAGCGACTTTGAGCAGTTCAGCGCCCGATAATTCGGGCGTGACCCCCACAGCTCGGGTTGGCGCGCGATGGATAATTTCGGACGATACTTGGCTGCGCAGTGCCGCCTATGCTGGCTTTCGGCCGCCGACCCTTAATGAGCTTCACCGCCCCTTCCGCGTAGGCAATGACATCACCGAGGCCAACCCGATCTTGGTACCCGAGAAATTGAGTGGGGCAGAGTTCGGGATCGGCGGGGACGGCGATCTGCGCTGGCGCGGCACGCTGTTCTTCAACCAACTGGATGACCCGATCACCAATGTCACTATCGGGTTGGGTCCGGGCACCTTTCCCATCGCCGGGTTCGTCCCGGCAGGCGGCGCGCTGAGAAAGCGGCAAAATGCCGGGCGCATTGAGGCCTGGGGCGTGGAGGGAGACGTCTCGCGGGTTTTCGAGAGCGTGACGCTCAACGCCGCGTTTTCGGCCACACGCGCGCGGGTGGACGGGGGATCAGCCGCGCCTCAGTTGACCGGAAAGCGCCCGGCCCAGGCACCTGAGTTAACGATCACAGCGGGTGCGCGTTGGCAGGCAACTGATCGCCTCAGCCTGTCGTTCGACACACGATTTGAGAGCGAGCGATTTGAGGATGATCTCAACGCGCGCAAGCTGGACTCCGCCCTGAGCCTAGATGCCCGGATGGCATGGCAGGTTGGCGAGGACTCTGAGATCTATTTGTCAGCCGAGAATCTCAGCGATGCCGAGATCGCGGTGGGTCAGACGGGTGACGGCGTGGTCAGTTATGCGGCACCCAGGCTGGTGAGGATTGGGTTTTCCCTGCGTCGCTAATCCAATGGGCTGCACAGTGATCACGCCCAGGTTTTGGAAAACGCTGGCTAACGTGGCAGGAACGGCTGTCCGAGAAGACTTAGGCAGGGGACCTTCCGCTTGAACTACCGCCACGCCTTTCACGCCGGGAACTTCGCTGATCTGGTGAAGCATGCCGCGCTATTGGCGGTCCTTGACGACATGCTCGCCTCTCCAGGCCCCGTGACCATTATCGACACGCACGCCGGGCGAGGGCTCTACGATCTCGCCAGTGATGAGGCGCAACGGTCGGGGGAGGCCAAGGCTGGGATCGGCAGGCTCATGCAGGCACAGGACTTGCCGCAGGCCATGTTGCCGCTTCGAAGCGCTGTGGTTGAGCTGAACCGCGCGCACAGGGGAGACTTCTATCCAGGCTCGCCATTGTTGATTGCCAGCCGATTACGGGCCCAAGATCACTATCTTGCCTGCGAGCTTCGGCCCGAGGAGTATCAGGCCTTGGCATTGGTCCTTCGCAAGGTGACCAACGCCACCCCGCTCTGTGTTGATGGATTTCGCGCCGTCGCCGAGAAGATACCCGGCGATGGCAAGGTGCTGGTGCTCATTGATCCGCCATTTGAGCGCGCCGATGACTACGGCCAGGTCGTTGTGGCGCTTGCGCGCATTGTGCACAAAAACCCACTGGCCCAGGTCCTGATTTGGTTGCCGCTTAAGGACCTCGAGACCTTCGACGGCTTTCTGCGAGACGCCGAGGATTGCGGTGCTGGCAGCCTAACCATTGTTGAGGCGCGGATGCGGCCCTTGGTTGATCCGATGAAGATGAACGGATGTGCGCTTGTCCTAGCTGGCGTTCCGCCCATGCTCGAAGGTCGGTTGCGCGACATTGCCGACTGGACAGTCAGGTCGCTGGGCAGTCAGGGCCAGGCTCGAATTTGGCATGCGGCCCGATGACAAAACGCTTGATTGACGTGGTGGGTGCGCTGATCGGGCTAGTTCTGCTGTGGCCAGTTATGATCATCTTGGCACTGGCTGTCTGTTTGGAATCGCCGGGCCCAGCCATTTATTGGTCGCGGCGGGTCGGGCGTGCCGATGGCCTGTTCCTGATGCCCAAGTTTCGCAGCATGCGGATTGATGCGCCCGATGTCGCCACCCATCTGTTGCCAAATCCCGACCATTGGATCACCCCGTTGGGCCGGTTTCTGCGTCGCTCTAGTTTAGACGAGCTGCCGCAACTCTGGAGCATCCTAATCGGTGACATGAGCTTTGTGGGTCCAAGACCTGCCCTGCACAGCCAGGCCGACCTGATCGGTATGCGCGGGCAATCGGGGGTCAGCGCGCTGCGACCAGGCCTTACGGGTTGGGCTCAGGTCAACGGCCGGGATGATATCCCGATTTCCGAGAAAGCCCGCCTTGACGCCGAATATCTGGCTCGGCAGTCGGTCTGGCTGGACCTTGTGATCATCGCGCGGACCGCCGCGACGGCATTTTCCGGCCGCGGTATCCGCCATTAAATATTGTCGACGGCGGGCACCTCAACCTGCTGGACGAAAGGCGCAAACTGACGCTGAAAGCAAAATTCTCGGCGATGTCGCGCAGCATGAATGCCCAACGCCGGCTATTGCCCGACGCGACCCTAAAGCTGGCCAGGATCCGCGCACTCGACGCAGATGTCCGCTACCGGGTGAACGGTCGACCTTGAGCGAGAACGCATTGATTTTACACTTCGGGGTCAGCCCAAACAGTTTCGACTGGTTCGCATCCGGGCCCCCATTCGAATAACCGGCCCGATCACGGCACCCAAGGTCGGAATCGAGAAGGGCGGAGCATTGATGCAGGGTGGCATTGCGGCGATCCTTGCTGCTGTTGCCTCTCCGTTAGCGGCTGTATTGCCATTCGTTAGTCCTGGCTTGGCTAAGGACGCGCCCTGCGGTGCGCTGATCGCCCAGGCTGGTCGCCCGAGCAAAACTGTTGCCCCTATCCCACGCCGTGCCGGTTGACGGACCTATTGGACGCGATCCAAAGTCAGTCGGCATAGACTTTAGAAATCGGCCGAGGAGCGCCAGATCCATGTCTCTATTTTCTTTGAAGCGTTCTGCGGGGCTGGCCGTGGGTTTGGTGATGGCTTTTGCCGCAGTCGGCGGTTCGGCTATGGCCAGCATCGACGCGAATAAGGTGATCACCGCGCGCGAGGCCAATTTCAAAAAGATCGGCACGGCCTTTAAGGCGATCATTGATGGACTAAAGGCCGACACGCCCGACACCAAAGCCATGGCCGTCCAGGCCAAGATCATCAAAGATCTGTCACCGAAAATAGTTCATTGGTTCCCTAAGGGGACGGGTCCGGAGAGCGGATTGAAGACCGGTGCCAAGGCCGAGATATGGACCGACTGGGCGACCTTCGCCTCCGCGGCTAAAGGATTACAGACCGAGAGCGCCAAGCTGGAGATGGTGGCAAAGACCGGCAACGTCGATGCGATCAAAGCCCAGGTCAAAGCCACAGGCGGCGCATGCGGCACTTGCCATACGAAGTTCCGGGCTCAAGAAAAGAAGTAGCCTGTGTCTGATCCGACTGCGCCTGTTCGGCTTTGGGACGTCCCGACGCGACTGTTCCACTGGGGACTTGTGGTCCTGATCCTGGTGGCTTGGTTGTCGGCCGGCAAGAATATGGAACTGCATAAACTGGCGGGTTACGGCGTGATCGGTTTGATTGTGTTTCGCCTTTGGTGGGGCGTCGCAGGTGGGTCCACGGCGCGGTTCGCTAATTTCGTGACCGGGCCAAGGACCACACTGACCTATCTATCTAGCCTCAAGACCCGAGCGCCCGGCGAGACAGCGGGTCACAATCCACTGGGGGCTTGGAGCGTTGTGGCCATGATCAGCTTGATCCTGCTGCAGGCCGGCCTGGGCCTTTTTGCCACCGACATCGACGGCATCGAGTCCGGTCCCTTCTCGGACAAGGTCGATTTCGATACCGGGCGGCTGTTCTCAGAGTGGCACGAATTGGCGTTTCGGGCGCTACAGGGCCTGATCGGTCTGCATCTAGCGGCCATCGCCTTTTATGCCCTCTGGAAGCGCGAGAACCTGATTGGGGCTATGATCACGGGGAGGCGACGTTTTTCGCACGCCGTCGCGCCTCTCGTCACAGCCCCGATTTGGCGGTTGATTGTTGGGTTACTGGTGGCCCTTGCCGCTGCCTACGCGATTGCAACGGGGTTTCGTTTCAAGCTTTAGCCCGGCGCGCCCTTTAGGCAGTTGAGCCAAGCGTCCTCGCGGGCCCGCTCCGCCGCGCGCAAGGTCGTTTCAGCATCGCGGACATGTGCATCATGCTTGCGCCACTCCAGCACCGCGCCCTCGCGTGCGCCCCTAGCACCTTCCAGAGTCTCAAAGCGCGCCAGGATCGCGCGAACGCTGTAGTTCACTGGCGGGCCCACCGTTTCGCGGTCCGGATAAACCCCAGTG
>JANPNB010000394.1:0-2957 GCA_031427275.1 Alphaproteobacteria bacterium
GAAACCGGGATTGCGGTGGTTTTGGGCGTACCGGCGATGTACGAACCCGTCACCACTACTTCTTCAACGGTGGTCGCCTTGTCGGCCTCAGCCCCATAGGCGCTGCTGGCCAGACCCATGGCTATCGCGACAGCGAACACAGAGCCGCCACAGAAATAAGAACGTTTCAAGATTGGGTTTCCTTCCCCTCGCGAGCTACCCGACCATTTTGTGTCGATCGGGATTGGCTCAATTCTGATGATTGATAGTCTAACGCCTTGCGGAGTCATGCCAGCGGATTATTTGCGGGCTCTCTTCCCAAGTGGCCTCAGAAAGTGCTCGCTGATAGCTTAGAGAGCATTGTCGCACCTGGATGCGTCGGCCCCTCCCCCGCACATTGGGGGGTTAGAAGTCCCCGAACTCGAAGCTTTGTGGGAATTATCAGACCCGGTTTGGACATTTCGCAGTACCCAGCTTCTTTTACAATCTCTTCAAAATCGCACCACCTGCTTGCGCTGACGCAGTTTGCTCGGGATGCGGAGGCTGTGAAAACTGAAGAGGTGTGACTGTTATGTCGCGGATTTGCGACGGGCCCAAACACCCATAATGAGTAACCGGCTCAATGCATCCGATCGAACGTTCGAAATCGGCGAAAATGGTGGACGCGACAGGGATTGAACCTGTGACCCCCTCGATGTCAACGAGGTGCTCTCCCGCTGAGCTACGCGTCCGCCGGGCGCTCCGTATGGGAGCGAGAGGCGGCGGTATAACGGCGCGGCCCCCGCCGTGCAAGCGCCCTAGAGCCCGTTCCCTTTAGACGGAATCGTCTAAAGGGTAAAACTGGGCGCTAACTCAAAAAGTTAGAGCATGTCTGCATCCGATAACCGGTTCCCACTTATCGGGACATGCTCTAGGCGGCCGCCATCATCTTCTCCACCTCGGTGACGATCTCACGCAGGTGGATGGGCTTAGATAACACCTTGGCGCCAGCTGGCGCGCTGTCACCCGCTGCCAAGGCAACGGCGGCGAAGCCGGTGATGAACATGATCCGCAGGCCGGGATGTCTTGCGGCCGCCAGACGGGCGACCTCGATCCCGTCCATACCCGGCATGACGATGTCGGTTAGCAGCAGATCCCAAGATTGATCCAGCACGGCTGCGGCCTCTTCACCGTCGGCGCAGGCGGTGACATCAAAGCCGGCACGCTCGAGGGCTCGGCTTAGAAACCCGCGCAGGGAATCGTCGTCTTCGGCCAGGAGAATTCGGGGCATGCAGTCTCCACAGGATCGGCAGTACGTCCAGCAACTTAGGACACTAGGTGTAAATCCGCGATGAACCGTTTGACCTGACCGCCGTCAGCACGCTCATATGCCCACGATGGACGCCTCACCCCCTCCGGTCGAAACCTCGCCCTTCGCCGCCAAGGCTTTCGATGTCCACAGAACCGCGACCCTGCAGACGCCCCTGGTGTTTGCATCGCCCCATTCAGGCCGCCACTATCCCGATGATATGCAGCCCGCCTTGGCAGGGTTGGCCATCCGTCGTTCTGAAGACGCCTATGTTGATGAACTGATTGCCAAGACCCCCGAACTGGGCGCGACCTTGATCACCGCACGGCTGGCCAGGGCCTATATCGACGTCAATCGAGAGGCCTTTGAGCTCGATGCCTCGATGTTCGCCGACGAACTACCGCAATTTGCGCAGAGCCGGTCGGCGCGGGTGGCGGCGGGTTTGGGTGCAATCGCCCGCGTGGTCGCCGAGGGTCAGGAAATCTATGCCCGCAAACTAACCTTTGCCGAGGCCAAGAAGCGGATCGACGACATCCATGCCCCCTATCATGCCAGCCTGGCGCAGCTGATTGCCCAAACCCACCTCGCCCATGGGTTTGCTATCCTGATCGACTGGCATTCCATGCCCGCCGCTGCGGCGCGAACCGGGGGGCGCGACAGCAGCTGTGACATGGTGCTCGGCGACCGCTTTGGCGCAGCCTGCTCAAGCCTAGTGACCCGGACTGTTGAGACTGAGTTGCAGGCCATGGGATACCGGGTGGCGCGTAATACGCCCTATGCCGGCGGCTTTACGACCGAGCACTATGGCCGACCAGCTCAAGGAACCCACGCTCTGCAGATTGAGATCAACCGAGGCCTCTATCTCGATGAGGCCGACCTGACCCAGACTAGCGGCTTCTCAAAGCTAAAGGCTAATTTGGAACGCCTGACCCGCGCGCTCGCCGCCAAAGACTGGAGCAGCCTGCGCCTCAAATGAGCTAGAGCCCTTTCCCCTTTAGACGGAATCGTCCAAAGGGATAAAAAGGGCTCTAATTCAAAAAGTTAGAGCATGTTTGGAGCCGATAACCGGTTCCCACTTATCGGAACATGCTCTAGCGGGCAAAAAAAGCCGCGTCCGAAGACGCGGCAGTTAATTAGGGAGGAAACGCCCAGGAAGGGCAGAAGCGTCAATGACGCCTCACAAATCCAACATAGAGTGCGGTGCACTTTTTTTCAAGGCATCGCGGCATAAACCCATACAGATTGGGCCAGAACCGGGCGTAAAATGTAACATTTCAACGGATTGCCCTTACCCAAAACGGGTTCGAAACATGCTGCATCGCACAATAGGACCGATGGCTTCGTTTTGTGCGCCGCAAGAAGTCGCTGGCGGAAAGGTCTCGCCTCAACTACAAGCGCCCGCCTCTTGCATAGATAAGAATTAAATGTCGCTCCGCAACATCGCAATCATCGCTCACGTCGACCACGGTAAAACCACCCTGGTCGATCAACTGCTCGCCCAGTCCGGCGTGTTCCGCGCCAATGAGGCGACGGTCGAACGCGCCATGGACTCCAATGATCAGGAGCGCGAGCGTGGCATCACCATCCTGGCCAAGTGCACCAGCGTGCTCTGGCATGGCGAAGCCGGTGACACCCGCATCAACATCATCGACACGCCTGGCCACGCCGACTTCGGCGGTGAGGTTGAGCG
>JANPNB010000395.1:0-16036 GCA_031427275.1 Alphaproteobacteria bacterium
CTCAAAGATCTCCCGTCCGAGCAAAAAAAATTGGTCGAAGACCTTATTCCATCGATCGTGTCGGCGACCACGGTGCAGCGGGTGCTACAGGCGCTGTTGCGCGAACGTGTCTCCATCCGAGACCTTGCCGCAATCCTTGAGGGGATCGGCGAGGCCGCGCCCCACACCCAGTCCATCACGCTTTTGGTTGAGCAGGTCAGGGGCCGGTTGGCCCGACAGCTCTCGTTTGCCCACCGTGGTGACGACGGTGCCCTGCCTATCGTGACCATGTCGACAGAGTGGGAAAATGCTTTTGCCGAATCCCTGGTCGGTTCAGGGGACGACAAACAGCTGGCGATGGCACCTTCGCGTCTGCAAGATTTTATCAAGGGTGTGCGCGAAGCCTTTGAACGCGCCGCCCTGGCCGGGGACAGCCCGGTTCTGCTGACCAGCCCCGGAATTCGCCCCTATGTCCGCTCAATCATTGAACGCTTCCGGGGTCAAACCCCGGTCATGAGCCAAAATGAAGTGCACCCCAGAGCGCGATTGAAGACCGTCGGAAGCATCTAGTTCTACCGCTGAGATGTTTTGGCCCGTTGCAGCAGGCCTTGGTGGCTGGTAGCGGTTTGCAGTGGGATCGCTTTTGGATCCTGGTTCTGAGAGTTTCATGCGCCAGCCCCTGATCAAACCCCAGCGCAGCAGCCTGAGCACTACGCTGCTTTGGGACCTGCTGACCTTTGAGCGGCTGCTAACCAATCAGGTGATCCACCTGATCTATTGGGCGGGCCTCGGCGTCATTGCCCTGATCGGATTTGGGTTCATCGGCACAGCCGTTGGGGTCGCCCTGCGCGAGGAATTGCTGATGGGCCTGTTGCTGGCGACCGGTGTTCTGGTCGGGGGCCTGTTAATCGTTGCGGCTTTGGTGCTGCTCTGGCGATCATTTTGCGAGCTCTATGTCGCCCTGTTCCGCCTCAGCGAAGACCTTCATGCGATCCGTCAGGCCACTGACGCAGAAGTTTCGACGCGTAATCCCAAGGCCTAACCCGCCGAAAGACGCGCAGTTTATCGTCCTACCGCAAATTCGAATATAGTTCTCTGGCTATATGTTTCTCACGGGAATGAGTCTGTGCCGACCTATAGTTTTGTGACCCTGGACGTCTTCACCGACCGTCGGTTTGGCGGCAATCAACTGGCCGTGTTCCCCGACGCGCAAGGCATGTCAGACAGCGAGATGCAGGCTTTGGCGACGGAGTTCAACCTCTCCGAGACGACCTTTGTCCTGCCGCCAGAAGACCCAGCCCACACGGCCCGGGTTCGGATATTCAACCGTAGTGCGGAGATGCCGTTTGCGGGTCACCCGAATGTCGGCACCGGCTATGTCTTGGCTCAGATGGGGCGCGATCTGGGTGGGGTCCTAATCTTCGAGGAGCTGGCGGGTCTAGTTAAAGTCACCGTCGAGCGAAGCCAAAGCGGAGATCTCATCGGGGCCACAATCGCCGCACCCCAGCCGCTATCGCTCGGGGTGGAGTTCACCGCCGAACAAGTCGCGGCCTGCGCCAGCATATCTGCACAAGACGTCATCCTGACCAGCCACCGACCCGTCCAGGCCTCAGTCGGGGTCGATTTCGTGTTTGCTGAGGTCACTGCGGAGTCCTTAGTCCGAGCTGCTCCGGATGCCGGTAGTTTCCGAACGGTCGCCGACGGCGTCGAGGGGTTTGACATGCGCCTTTCGCTGCACCTCTACGCCCATATAGGCGATGAGATCAGAGCCCGGATGTTCTCGCCCCTCACCGGCACCTTCGAGGATGCGGCCACGGGTAGCGCCAATGCGACGTTGGGCGCGCTATTGCTATCTCTGACCGGCCGGTCTGAAGCGCACTACAAAATCCACCAGGGTGCCGAAATGGGCCGCCCCAGCCTGCTCAGAGTTTCGGCATATCGCAGCGGCGCTGAGATCAGATCGACCGTTGGTGGCGGCTGCGCACCGATGTTCAGGGGCCAGGTGGAGTTGTAAACCTGAGTGCCCATTTGTTGGACGTGTAACGTTTCCTGAGGGTCAAACGCATATTTCCATCTCTGTTCTGCCGATCAAAGCTGCTAGAGGCTGACCCAAGGGAGAGGGAACACAGAATTTGATGACATCGCCAAGCGTCGGGGTCCGCGGACAGCGGAACCTGTTGAAGCAGATCCGTGAGGCCTTGGCCTCTGGCGGGCCAGCTCAGTCACGCCTGGATATTGTCGTGCGAACCATCGCGCGATCAACGGTGGCCGACGTCTGCTCGCTCTACATGCTCCGCGCCATCGGCGACATGGAACTTTTTGCAACTGAGGGGCTGGACAAGGACGCTGTCCACGTCACCCGGATGAAGCCTGGCGAGGGTTTGGTCGGCGAGATCATGCGGCTGGGCAGACCGCTCAACCTTTCTGACGCCCCCAACCACCCGGCCTTCTCCTATCGACCGGAGACAGGTGAAGATCCCTTCCATGCCTTCATGGGCGTGCCCCTGCTGCGCGGGGGGCGTGTAATCGGCGTGCTGGTCGTTCAAAACCGCACCGAACGGGTCTATTCCGACGACGAAGTCGAAGACCTGCAGATCGTCGCCATGGTGCTGGCCGAAATGGTCGCCGGCAGTGGGCTGGCCCTGGAGGGGCCGCTCAAGGGCATCGACCTTGCCCCCACCAAACCTGAACGCGTGAAAGGCCTGAGGTTCGCCGATGGCTTGGCGCTGGGCGTTGCCGTCCTGCACGAACCTCCGGTCCCACCGTCACAATTGCTGGCCGAAGATGTGATGGCCGAGGACGCGCGGCTGAAGACCGCGATCTCAGGCTTGCAGGCTCAGCTTGATCAGATGCTGGATGGTCAACACGGTTTGGTCGATGCGTCTTATGAGGTGCTCGACACCTACCGCATGTTTGCCCACGACCGAGGCTGGAACCGCAGTCTCGAAGACGCTGTTCGCAATGGGCTTACGGCAGAGGCCGCTGTTGAACGGGTGCGCTCCGAACATCGCGCGCGTTTGGGCCAGGCTCGCGATCCCTATCTTCGCGAGCGCCTGCACGATTTTGAAGACTTGGCGGACCGGCTGTTGCGCCACCTTTCGGGCGAAGGGACGGTCGCCCGGGACTTGCCCGACAATGCGATCCTGATTGCCCGAAACCTTGGACCGGCGGATTTGCTGGAATATGACCGCACCAAGTTGAGAGGTCTGTTGCTTGAGGAGGGCTCGGCCGCCAGCCATGCGGCTATCGTGGCCCGGGCCTTGGATATCCCCTGTGTCGGGCGGTTGCCCGGCCTTCGAGACAAGGTCTCTGAAGGCGACCCTGTGATTGTCGATGCAGAAACGGGCGAAGCCTATCTGCGGCCCCGACCCGATATCGTCAAAGCTTTGCAGGCTAGGCTCGAGGTTCGCCAGCAACGCCGCGCTGAGTTTGCTAAACTGCGCGATACCCCGGCCCTGACCCGCGACGGTGCCAAGATCAATTTGTTGATGAATGCAGGTCTCGACGTTGATCTCGACATCCTGGACGAGACGGGCGCGGAGGGTATTGGCCTGTTCCGTACCGAATTCCAGTTCATGGTCGCCGAGGAAATGCCGCGCCTGGATGCTCAGACTGCCCTCTATCGGCGGGTGATGGATGCGGCCGGGGATCGGCCGGTAACCTTCAGGACCCTGGACTTGGGCGGCGACAAGGTGCTGCCCTATATGGAGGCAGAGCGGGAAGACAATCCGGCCTTAGGATGGCGGGCAATCCGCATGGGCCTAGACAGACCCGCCTTGCTGCGCTTGCAGCTTCGCGCCCTGATCTCAGCTGCGCAAGGCCGACCCTTGAAGATCATGTTTCCACTGGTCGCCAGCGTTGATGAGTTCCGGGCTGCGCGCGCCATGGTCGACACGGAAATTGCCTGGGCTCAACGTCGCGGTCGGCCAGCGCCGGCTCGCCTGGACGTCGGCGCAATGATCGAGGCACCCTCCTTGATCTGGCACTTGGACGCGCTGTTGCCGATGACCGACTTTGTGAGCGTCGGCACCAATGACCTGATGCAGTATCTCTTCGCAGCAGATCGCGGAAATCCTCGGGTATCTGACCGGTATGACTTCCTTTCACCACCAGCGCTCAGGGCTCTGGAGGCCATTCAGGTCGCCTGCGCGGAAACCGGAACACCGGCGTCGGTCTGCGGGGAGATGGCTGGTCGTCCGCTTGAGGCGTTTGTGTTGGTCGCCCTAGGATTTGAGGCCCTATCCATGCCTCCCGCCGGAATCGGACCTGTCAAACAGATGGTGCTGTCCTGCGATCGTGAGGCCGCCCGTCGAGGCGTCAAAGCCTTGATCAAAAGCTCAGCCGGCTCGATACGAAACGAGATCGAGACTCTGGCGCGCAAGCACTATCTAGCGATCTGAGGTTTTGCGCGACTCAGGTCGCAATGGTGTATGGGTCGTCCCATCATCGGCCAAATGCCCGGCAGCCCAGTTGGAGTATCGGCGCACCATGGCGCTGAACGAGAGCCAAACCTCTGAAGAGACCTCCCTAGCGGAGCCTGCAACGCTGGGCGTCAACTCGGGTCGTGACGTCGGGCAGGCCTTGAAGGCCGTTCGGATCAGCAAGGACCTGTCCCTTGAGGCCATGGCCGAGGAAACCCGCATTCGCCGAGTCTACCTAGCAGCCATTGAGGATATGGCGATGCACGCCCTGCCCTCGCGCCCATTCACCATCGGATATGTCCGCGCCTATGCCGCAGCGCTCGGTCTGGACAGCGAAGCGGCGGTTGCACGGTTCAAGTCCGACGACCCGGCGCGGGACCAGGGCCTGCGGGAACCTGTCGGTGTGCGGCGCGGGGGTGACCCTCGTCTGGCCGCGATTATCCTGAGCGGTACGCTCATCGTAGGTGCAATCATTTTGTGGAACATTGCCCAGCGCGCCATGGGCCAGCAGGGGCCCCCTCAGTCTGAAGTCGCACCCTCAACGCTGCCACCCGCGGTATTCCAGGGACCAATGAAACTGGGCGCTCCGTTGCCGGTTCCAGTGGAATCCACGATCCCACCGCCTTATGAAACTCCGGGTTTGCAGGCTTCCGTAAACAATGGCGGATCTGTCGGCGCTCCCAATGTGCCGGTTGAGGGTGCGGCGACGCCGGGCTTGACGCTTCCCGAGACCTTTGTGGCACAAGGCAACATCTACGGCGTTGATCGTTCGAGGATCATCCTTCAAGCCCGAAAATCTTTATCTTTGGTCGTTCGAAATCCAGACGGCACGCCCTTTTTCGTCAGACAGTTAGCCGCCGGAGAAGCCTACCGAGTGCCCACCTTGGTTGGGATCAGTGTTGAGGTTGTCGAGGCTGGCGCAATCCAGATCTATGTGGAGGGCATTGCTCAAGGGTTGCTACCGATCGGTCGAACTCCGGTAGAGAAGTTGGCAGCTCCAGTCGAATAGTCGGGGCCCTGCTAACGCGTAGCTGGGCGAACGCCTCGCGGACTCGATCACCATGCGGCACATGTTTCAAAAAAAGTGCCCTTGGGTTTGTCACCGAAACGGCCTATTTTGCGCCCATCATGACTCCACACGATCACACCCACCTCCGCCCCTGGCGCACCATTGAGCGGCGGGTCAGCCGCAAGATCCGCGTGGGCAATGTCGAGGTGGGCGGTGACGCCCCGATCACTGTGCAGTCGATGACCAACACCCTGACCTCCGACGCCGGCGCGACCATTGATCAGATCCGCCAGCTAGAAGAAGCCGGTGCCGATATCGTCCGCGTGTCCTGCCCTGATGTCGAGTCTACGGCGGCGCTGTCGACCATCGTCAAGGCGTCCAAGGTTCCGATCGTTGCGGACATTCATTTTCACTACAAGCGCGGGATTGAGGCGGCTCAGGCTGGCGCGGCCTGCCTGCGGATCAATCCCGGCAATATCGGCCGCGCCGACCGCGTCCGCGATGTGATTCAGGCAGCTCGTGACCATGGCTGTTCCATGCGGATCGGCGTCAATGCCGGCTCTCTTGAGCCCCACTTGCTGGAAAAGTACGGTGAGCCCTGCCCTCAGGCGATGGTGGAAAGCGCGCTGGATCACGCTCGCATCCTGCAGGACCACGACTTCCATGAGTTCAAGATCAGCGTAAAGGCCTCCGACATCTTCATGACGGTGGCCGCCTACCAAATGCTGGCCGAGGCCATCGACTGCCCACTGCACATCGGCATTACCGAAGCCGGAGCGCTGCGTACCGGGACCGTGAAATCGGCCATCGGCATGGGCAATCTGCTCTGGGCCGGGATCGGCGACACCATCCGAGTCAGCTTGGCCGCCGATCCTGTGGAGGAGATCAAGGTCGGCTTTGATATGTTGAAGTCGCTGGGACTGCGCCATCGCGGCATCAACATCATCGCCTGCCCGTCCTGTGCCCGTCAGGGGTTTAACGTGATCAAGACCGTGGAAACCCTGGAAGCGCGACTGGCGCACATCTCCACGCCCATGAGCCTCTCGATCATCGGCTGTGTGGTCAACGGGCCGGGCGAGGCGCTCATGACCGACGTGGGGTTCACCGGCGGCGGCAAAGGGGCTGGCATGGTCTATCTCGCCGGTCGTGCCGATCACAAAATGGACAACGACCACATGGTCGATCACATCGTCGAGCTGGTTGAAGCCAAGGCCGCCGAGTTAGATCAAGCTGCGATTTTGGCGGCAGAGTAGCTGTCTGAGCCCAGACATTCGAAGGTGTCCCAAAAATGACGCCTGCGTCACCCCTTGCGCAGAGGCGCTGCAATTGATTAGGTGGCCGCTCCACCAGGGAGAGACATTATGTCCGCAGACGGCAACTGGAAGATCACCATCAACTCGCCCATGGGCGCGCAGACGGTCGATGCTTCGATCACGACGAACGGCGACACCTTCACCGGCACCACCAAGGGTGCGATGGGCGAGCAGGCTGTTGAAGGCAAGGTTTCGGGCGACACCCTGACCTGGTCGGCAGCAATCACCCAGCCCATGCCGATGACGCTGGAATTCTCCGCTACAGTGACCGGCGACACCATGGCTGGAAATGTGAAGCTGGGCATGTTCGGCAATGCTCCGCTTTCGGGCGTTCGCGCCTAGTTCGGAATCAGAGCGTTTGAGATTTTGGGCAAGCTGATCGAAAGGTCGGCTGCCCTTTTTCATGGGTGCAAATCTGTTTGTGGATACAGACCGGGGTCAGGAGTCTAGGTTGGCATCTCGTTGACGGGCTCGGCCCACAACACCGGCCCGCAGAAAGGCTTCGGCCTCGACGGTGAGGGCCCAACGATGTTTTCCAGGACCGAACGGCTTGCGAAACAAGGGTCGGGTGCGGGAGCTCAATCGATCCACAGAAGCATGCGCATCAAACACAGCCATAGCCCGGGCGCGCAGCCGCATATCCACGCTGCCTGACCTATTTATGCCCAATTGTTCGAGCACTAGGTCGCGATGCGCACTGCCACCCAGATGCAGCAGAGCATCGCAGATTTCCCCCACCAGAGGGTCCATCCTGCCCTGCCGGCGCGGAGGTCTTCGATTAACTGGATCAAGAATCGACGGCATTTCGGGACCTTAGAGGGAGTCTTGGTTCCATAAAACTGTCTACGCCTGAGCCGCGAGCCGGATTCCCGTCCAGACTGTAAACGCGAATGCTTTCTGATCGCCAGACAGGCATCGTCGTTAACAGGGCGAGACTAGGCGTTGGCCGAAATCACCCGACGGGTCGGTGCCGAGGCGGAGTTACATCCGCAAATTCGGCCATGGATTTCCACTTTGGCTCTACCGACGGCTCAGAGGGGCGCGGTATGTCTTGAGACGGGGTCACGATCTGCAGATTTGGGATGTAGCGCGGGCAGTTGGGGAAGATGTCTGTCGGTGTCACCTTCACCAAAAGCTGCGCGCCCGCCATCGCCGCTAGGATCGGGTCATCTGCAACCACCTCGGCGATGCCGTTAATCCGCAGGCGCGCGGGTCGCTCGCCCATAGTGATGAATAAGAGGCCCAGATGAGGGTTGGCGCGCAGGTTGCCCAGCGATTTGAACATCCCGTTGCCATCATAGTCAGGAAACACCAGCAAATCCGGCGACAACACGCGCACAAATCCGGGGTCTCCGCCCTTGAACGAGCAATCTGGGCGGCCTTGCGCATCAGCTGTGGCGAGAAAGAAGAAGCCCTGGGCGGCAACGAAGGCAGCGTCCTGATCATTGAACCGATCTCGGCGCAGTTTTTCCTCAAGTCGGTCAGCTAGCGCGCGGCTGCCAAACTGATCCTGCAACTCTCGATTTCCAGCGTGAAACATGGCAACGCCCCGACTTTGGTTTCCGATCATGAGCTACCAACCGCGCCCATTTGGCAAGTTCTGCGCGTTAGGGGTAGAAGCCATGCTTCCCGACGCCCGAGCGATTTGATCCCGTGAGACTCCCCCAAGCCCGCCTCGACCAAGTGCTGGACCGATTCCGTGAAATTGAGGCGCGGATGGAAGCGGCCAAGGATGGGGCAGAGATTGTTCGCCTCTCCAAGGAGCATGCCGAACTCAAGCCGGTCGCTGACGCCGTGCTTGCTTTGGCACGGGCGCGCGACGAAGGCCCTGAGCTGGAAGAGATGGCGGCATCTGGCGACCCGGACATGGTGGGTCTAGCGCGCGAGGAACTGGACGCCCTCAATATGCGATTGCCTGATCTAGAGCATGCGGTCGCCCTGCTCCTGGCCCCTAAAGACAAGGACGAGAATGCCTCTGCAATTCTAGAGGTGCGAGCCGGTACCGGCGGTGACGAGGCCGCGCTCTTTGCCGGGGATCTGTTCCGGATGTACCAGCGCTATGCGTCGCTTCAAGGCTGGCGGATGGAAATTGACTCGGTCTCCGAGGGAGAGGTCGGCGGCTATAAGGAAATCATCGCCTCAATCACCGGGGATGGCGTGTTCGGACGGCTGAAATTCGAGAGCGGCGTGCACCGTGTGCAAAGGGTCCCAGACACTGAAGCCGGGGGCCGCATCCACACTTCTGCAGCGACAGTTGCGGTGCTGCCAGAGGTCGAGGACGTCGATATCGTGATCAATGACGCCGACATCCGCATCGATACCTATCGCTCCTCCGGCGCAGGCGGCCAGCACGTCAACAAGACCGACTCGGCCGTGCGCATTACCCACTTGCCCTCGGGCATCGTGGTGACGTCCTCGGAAAAATCACAACACCAGAACCGCGCGCGGGCCATGAAGGTCTTGCAGGCAAGGCTCTATGACCAAAAACGCGAGACCCTGGACAGCGCCCGCGCCGACGCCCGCAAGAGCCAAGTCGGCTCCGGCGATCGCTCAGAACGCATTCGAACCTATAATTTTCCACAAGGCCGGGTGACCGACCACCGGATCAATCTGACCCTCTATAATCTGGCCAAGGTGGTTGCTGGCGACGGATTGGATGACGTCATCAAGCCGTTGATTGCTGAGGATCAGGCTGCCCGACTATCGGCCCTGGAAGACGAGTTCGGCTGAGTCGGCTTGTCGAAACCGCGCACTTGCGGCAACAGTTTGAGCATGACTGGTCACATCGCCGCGATCTTCCGCCACCCGGTAAAAGGGTTCACGCCTGAACAACTGCAGCATGCAGACTTAGCCACGGGAGAGAACTTTCCCTGTGATCGGCTCTATGCCGTCGAGAACGGCCCCAGCGGCTTTGATCCCAATGCACCGGGCTGGATTTCCAAGATGAAGTTCACCGTGTTGGCGGCCATCCCCCAAGTTGCCTTGGTGCGAACCGAGTACGAGGAGGCCACAGCAACCTTTCGTGCCACGGCCCCTGGGCGACCCCCGTTTGCCGGGCGACTGGACGAGGCTCCAGGACGCGACGCGTTTGCCGTCTGGTTGAAGGCTCTATTGGGGGATGAGGCGCAACCCGAACTCAAGGTTATCCAGGCCCCGGGTCATCGGTTCATGGACCACCCAAAAGGCCATGTCTCAATCATCAATATGGCCAGCCTGCGCGACCTTGAGGCCAAGATAGGTCGGGAACTGGATCCGCTACGGTTTCGCGGAAATCTCTATGTAGAGGGCTGGCCTGCTTGGGTCGAAAACGATTGGGCCGACCGAGATTTGATGGTCGGCTTTGCCCGCACCAAGGTCTACAAGCCCATCGTGCGATGTGCGGCGACCCACGTCGACCCGACGACGGCAGAGGCCGACATCGATGTGGTGAAAGCGTTGTTCGACAACTATGGCCACATGGATTTCGGCATCTATGTCCATGTGACCGATAGCGGCCGGGTCAGTGTCGGCGACGCGGCAACTGCGCCTCAGAACCTAGCGTGAGTCTCACCCTCCTACAGGCCTGGCAAGGCACCAAGGCGCGCCTGGAAGCCGTCGGACTGACTGGGCCCGTGATTGATGCTCGCCTGCTCGTGGAGGCGGCTGCGGACGCCACCCGCGCCGACATAATTGGCGACCCCTACCGCGTTCTAAGCGCAGACCAAATGCAAACCCTGGAGACCTACGTCTCCAGACGCGAACGTCGCGAACCGGTCAGCCACATCCTAGGCCGCAAAGGGTTCTGGAAGATCATGCTGTCGGTCAATGCCGATGTTCTGACCCCGCGTCCGGACACCGAGGTCATTGTCGACATGATCCTGAAGGCGATTCCTGAAGCTCAGTCCTTTTCCATCCTCGATCTCGGCGTTGGCTCTGGCGCAATTCTGCTGTCGATCTTGGCCGAACGCCCGGGCGGCAAGGGGCTGGGGGTCGATGTTTCTGAGGATGCCCTTGCTGTGGCCCGCGAGAATGCCGCCAATCTGGGTCTGGCTGGCAAGATTGCCCTGTTGCGCGGCGACTGGACGACAGGCCTGGGCGACGGCGGCTTCGATGTTGTGGTCTCCAATCCACCCTATATCGCCAGTGCGGTGATCGAGACCCTGGAACCCGAGGTCAGGGTGCATGAGCCGAGATTGGCGCTAGACGGCGGGGCTGATGGCCTCGACGCCTACCGAATCCTGGCTCCAGAAATTCTTAGGGTGTTGAAACCGGGCGGAATATTCGCCGTCGAGATCGGCTTTGACCAGAAAGAAGCTGTGGAAGCCCTATTTCGGAGCGCTGGCGCACAGGACATAAATACGGTGCTGGATCTGGCCAATCATGACCGCGTGGTGATGGGCAAGAAAAAGGCCTTGGAAACTGGCGCTTGAATCGCTAGATCAGAGTCTGTCTCCACCTAATTTGTCGGGGCTTCAGGTTTCGGTCTCCTGATTGCAGGGTCCGAACACCGCTTCGACAGGCCAAGCGACCCTTGTGTGGCGCGGGCCCCCAAACCGGGCGGATGATAGGGAACACCTACGTTTTCAACACGAACTACGGGCAAGCCGCCCGGCCAAGGCGAAAGGACAATCCGCGCGCTGGCGACCTTCGGGCCACAGACGACGGAACGGTTATTAAAGAATGAGAGACTTCAAGGGTATGAAGCGCCAGCGCGGCCGCAACCGCAGCACTGGCAGCAATAATGGGGGTAAGCCCCAACAACAAAACGCCAATCGTGCGTTTGAGTCGAATGGTCCGGAGGGCTCGAAAGTCCGCGGCAACGCTCAAAACGTCTTCGAAAAGTACCAGCAACTGGCCCGAGATGCTGGGACGGCGGGCGACCGCGTGCTGGCCGAGAATTACCTACAGCACGCCGAGCACTACTTCCGGGTCGTGCGCGCCATGCAGCCCACCAAGCCACCCAGCGAAATCTTGGGTCGCGACAGTTTCTCCTCCGGCTTCGATATCGATTTCGAGGACGAGAGCGGCGCGCAGGCGGCTGCGGCTGCCGACGCCTATAGCGAGGCTGAAACTGCTGAACAGCCTGAACCCGAGGCGCGCGCCTGGCGCGAAGAGCGTCCTGAGAATCGGCAAGAGAACCGCCAAGAAGGTCGTCAGGATTTCCGCCAGGATCGCCCTCGCGACGACAGACCCCGCGATGACCGGCCCCGTGACGATAGACCGCGAGACGACAGGCCGCGTGAAGATAGGCCCCGCTATCGCGACGATCGGCCCCGAGATGACAGGCCTCGCGACGACCGGCCGCGCAATGATCAACCCCGGACTGACCAACCTCGCTCAGACCAACCCCGGGAAGACAGGGCCAGGGAAGACAGGGCCAGGGAAGACAGGCCGCGCAGTGATCAACAGGACCGGCCGCGCAATGGCCGCGTCGAAAACGGTGGCCGACGCGACCGTTGGCGCGATCGCGACGACCGCCCGCGCGATGATCGGCCAAGAGAAGATCGCCCAGAGCGTGATCCCTTGCCCGTTGTTGAGCCGCAGAGTGCACCATTAGTCCAGGCCGAGGCTCGCCCCTCACCCGTGCTGCGCGATGACGATGGCGGCGAAAGTCATGCGCCCGCCTTCCTGAAGGCTCCCCGAGCGAGACCTGCGCCGAAAGTGGCTGTCGCAGAAGTCGGCGAAGAGGTTGCCAAACCTGTTCGCCGCCGTGCCCCGCGTGCGGTCAAGACGGACGAAACCTGATAGCGTCGACGGCTGGCGGCACCCGCCTGTTCAGATCGTGCTGCAAGTCAAAATTCGTAGCCGACACCCAGTCGGATATTTCGTCCGGGTAACGGCGCGAGGTCCTTAAGGAAGGATGCGTGCTCGCGGGCCTCTATGTTGGTGAGATTGCGCCCATCGACGAAGACCTTGAACGCGCCTTCAGCATTGGGCCTGAAGGTCAGTCTTGCGTTGACGAACGTGTAGTCGTCAGTCGGCAGCTCGAAGGCGGCCACCCGCGCCTGGGCGGCCACGTGGCGGACTTCCAGCTGTCCGCTCCAGCGATCAAGGTCCAGGATCGCGCGGCCAGACAGCGACCAAGGGGGCACGCGCGCAGCCGGGCCCAGGTCTGTCGAGGCCCGCACATAGTCTCCCGATCCCTCTAGGGTCAAACGCCGGGCGTCAGACTGCCAAGCGACAAACGACACCTTGGCTTCTGCGCCGTGAAACTTCGCGTTGGTTTGCACAAATCGGAAAACCTCCAGGCCGCTGCCCGCGTCCACAACTCCGGTGGGCAGCAGATCAATGAAGCCGTCAAACTCTATGGCGAAAACGTGGACGTCACTGTCCCAGCCGCCGCCCTTATAGTGAAACGAGGCATCAACCGAGTTCGAAACTTCCTGCTGAAGGCTCAAGTCGCCAACTTCAAAGGCCCGCGTGGCTGGGTGCGGACCTTCTGCGAATAGCTCCTCTTCAGTCGGCGCGCGACTTGTGCGCGACAGACTTAGTCCAAGGAATACGCCCTCGATCGGCCGGGCGAAGAGTCCCAGTGACGCCGACCTATTCTGAAAATCACGCTTGCCCGCGACGCTATCAAGCTGTCTGCGGTCTAGCCTCAAACCGCCCTCAATCCCCCAGCTATCGCGATCAAGCCTCTGGAGGGCAAATACGCCCTGCTCGGTAATCCGAGTTTTGGGAATTAGAGCTTCCGCACCGATGGCATCGAAGTTCCGCAACAGAGTCTGAAGCCCCACCGCACCCTGCCAGCCGGCTTTCTCGCGCTGAACAAGCTCCAATCGGCCCTCCCATCCGTCCGAGAGGAAGGTCGTGCCAGCGTCCGGCCCCTCAAATTCGGTGTGGGTATAGTCCGCATATCCACCGGCAAACTTCAGCTTGTCGAAGGGACCGAGATCGATATTCAACGCGCCACGCGCATCCACGCGGGTTTGTTTCAAACCAATCGTCACCGGAAGCGGCTCATCGCTCGGAACGCCGTAGGTCGTGTCGGTTTGCTTGATGGCAAGACCGGCGAAACCCTCTGTGCCGACATAGGATAAACCCGCGCCATAGGCGTCGAGGTTCACCGCGCTATTGGCAACGCGTTCACCTGATTTCGCGGGCAAAGACAATCCCTCGCTAAGCGCCAGACGTGTCGATTTTGCAGCAACCGGGACCTCATAGTCGCTGCTCTGACGGTGCAGGCCGTCCAGGGTGACAACCCAATTGCCGCGCCCGACCTTGAACGCTCCAGACGCGCTGCCGCCATCATCAATCGAAGAACGCTCGACCAGGAAACGGCCTTGAAGCGCTCCGACCGTTTGTTCGGAAATCCGATCATCAATGATGTTGACCACGCCGCCGATGGCCGACCCACCATAGGCTAAAGCTGCAGGCCCACGTAACACCTCAATCCGTTCAGCCTCCTGGGGGTCGGTCGCAACTTGGTGATCGGGCGACAAGGCAGAGGCATCGATCATGCCGACACCGTTGGTCAGCACCATGACGCGTGGACCCGCAAGCCCTCGCACCACGGGGCGACTAGCACCTGGCCCGAAAAACGTCGAACGTATGCCAGGAAGCCCGCTCAGAACATCGCCTAGGCCACCAGATGGCGCTGAGTCCAAATCCTCTCGACTAACGACCTCGACACTCGTTGTCGTCGAATCCAGGGACACGACATAGGGTGCCCCGGTGACGATCACCTCGGAGACCGTAGTGCTAGGCGCTGCCTGCGCATGCTGTCCCTCCAGCAAGACAAGGAGACTGGCGGCTGCGAGCAGCGTGGATTTGAGTGGCGACATCGCAGCTACCCTGAGACTGTTAAACTATAACATTCTTCTGTTATGAGATAACATAACAACAGGTCAAGCGATGCCTGCAGCCAGTTGCGAAATGATGCAGAGATGGTTAGCCATGCGTATGGAATCTGACTGCCATCATGCCGACGGTGCACACCCGGGCCTTTCGGGACTGGGGCTAAGCCGGGCCTTGGGCAAGGCTGAAGAGCGGTGCACCCAGGTGCAGGCCCGGCTAACACCGCCTCGAAGGCGCGTGCTGGAGCTGTTGTTGCAGTCGGATGGACCGCTAAAGGCCTATGACCTGATGGCCGCGTTTGGCACGCCGGGACAACCCGCCAAGCCGCCGACCGTTTACCGGGCGCTAGATTTCCTGGAGCGCCAGGGTTTCGCCCACCGGATTGAGAGCCTGAACGCCTATGTGCCCTGCCGATTGGACGGGGCAGGCCATAGCGCAGCCTTCCTGATCTGCGACTGCTGCGGTGCCGCCGCCGAGTTTGAGCCAGACTTCGGACCGCAATTGGCCGTTGCCGCCCAAGCCGGATATGCCGTGCGGGCCGTGACCCTCGAAGCGCGCGGGCTCTGCGGAGCGTGTCGGGAGGCCTAGGGGGTCATGATCGAGATCACCCCCGAGATTAGTCTGAATGACGATGAGGTCTCCGAACGGTTCATTCGCGCGGCGGGGCCTGGTGGTCAAAACGTCAACAAGGTCTCGACGGCGGTGGAACTGCGTTTTGACGTGCGCGGCTCTTCCTCTCTGCCCAATGATGTGGCGATCCGCCTGATGAAGCTTGCCGGTCGGCGGCTCACTCAGGACGGCATTCTGGTTTTGGTGGCCATGACCCACCGGACCCAGGAACGCAATCGCGCCGCAGCCCTGGACCGGCTGATTGAACTGATCCGCAAGGCCGCCGAGCCCCCGCCTCCCCCGCGCAAGAAGACCCGCCCGACCATGGCTTCCAAGGTCCGGCGTTTGGACGGCAAGGTCCATCGCGGTGGCGTCAAAGCCATGCGCGGCAAACCGCGCGGCGACGATTGAGGCGCGCCGAGTCCGGGTCTAAGGTGGCCGCATGAAGACCGCTCATTTCACGCTCGCCCTGGTCAGCCTGTTATCGCTCTCAGCCTGCGCCAGCATGGGGCCAAGCCTCGGCCCGCCCCCACCCAACTATGGCCCGCCGCCCTCGGCGGACATTTTCCGACGGCAAGACTTTGGCTGGTCGACGGCTCCCGGTAAGGGCCGGATCGACGGGCACCTGTCCTTCCGCAGCGGGCCGGTAGGCTATGTCTGCGCCAGTTCCGGCGTAATCCTGACGCCGGAAACCCTCTGGACCCGGCGCCGGATGACCATCCTCTACAATTCGCCCAACGCCTCGGCTCTGCCTGTGGCAGAGGTTCGGGCCCGCACGCCGTCTGCCCCTAGCGGCGATTATTCGGCCTTCGTGCGGCGCCTCGAAGCGGGCAAGCTCAAGCGTGGGGGAAGCACCATTACCCAGCAGTTGGCAAAAAATCTCTACCTGTCATCCGAACGGTCCCTGCTTCGAAAGGCGCGGGAAGCCC
>JANPNB010000396.1:0-1852 GCA_031427275.1 Alphaproteobacteria bacterium
GGCGCCGGCCCGGCGCCTGCTCACCGATCTGCAGGTCAATTTCACGTCCGACGGCAACGAGATCTATGTCGACTCCGCGATCCGGATTCAGAACGTCCAGGGACTAGCCGCCGGGGGTGTCGGCATCCAGTGGCAGCCCGATACCGAAACCATCACCGTTCACAGCGTGCGCGTCTTGCGGGGCGGCCAAATTGTGGACGTGCTGGCCAAGGGGCAGACCTTCACGGTGCTGCGTCGCGAGACCAATCTAGAGCGCGCCATGCTCGACGGCGTACTGACCGCGACCTTGCAACCTGAGGGTCTCCAGGTCGGCGATGTGGTCGAGTTCAGCTATACCAAGCGCCAACGCGATCCGACCTTGCAAAACCATTCAGAATTGGTGGCTGGGCTGCAGCCTGGCCCAGCCACCGACCGGGCCCGCGTTCGCGCGCTCTGGCCCAATTCTAAGCCCATACGTTGGCGCCAAACCTCTGGATTGCCACCCGCCGTCGTCACCAAAACCGCGACAGGAACCGAGCTGGTTATCGAGGCTGACAAGGTCGAGCGCCCCAAACTGCCCAAGGGCGCGCCGGTTCGATTTGGCTATGTGTCAACGGCTGAGTTCAGCGAGTTCGCCGATTGGGCTCATGTCTCTTCAATCATGGCACCGCTCTATCGCAAGGCCGCGACCCTGGCACCCAACTCGCCGATCCGGGCAGAGGCGGCCAAGATCCGCGCGGCGTCGTCAGACCCCGACGTCCAGGCGATGGCAGCCTTGCGTCTGGTCCAAGACCGGATCCGCTACCTGTTTCTCGGCATGAATCTCGGCGGCTATGTCCCGGCCGATGCCGACGCGACCTGGCAGCGCCGCTTCGGCGACTGCAAAGCCAAGACCGCTCTACTGCTGACCCTGTTGAACGAACTGGGCATTGAGGCCCAGCCCGCCCTGGTCAGCACCTTGGCCGGTGACGGCATGGATGAACGTCTGCCGACCGTCGAGCTGTTCAATCACATCCTGATCAAGGCCAAACTCGGCGACAAAACCTATTGGCTGGACGGCACCCGCACCGGTGATCGCACCTTAGCGGGCCTGCAAGTTCCGCCCTGGCGTTGGGCCTTGCCGGTTCAGGTCAGCGGCGCAACCCTCGAGAAACTGGCCATCCCGCCGCTCGATCTTCCTAACATCGAGACCAAGGTGATCATCGACGCGACCGCGGGTCTGGCTTCACCAGCCCCCGCAAGGGTCGAACTGACGTTTCGCGGCGATGCGGCAAACGTCTTGCACCAGATGATCGCCACCGTGCCGCCGACAGACCTGAAGAAGACCCTGCAATCTGGTCTGGCGGGCAGCCTGCGCGGCCTTGAGCCCGGGCTGGTCGAGGCCCAGTTCGATGACCTGACCGGGCAACAACAGGTCACTCTAGCTGGGTCTGTCGTCATGGGTTGGACGACCCAGGCCTCGACCGGCCTGCTGCAATATGCCCCCGATGCCGGACGCCTGAGCGCCAACAGCGATTTCAAGCGCGACCCGGGCTATGGCTACGACGCTCCCTTCGCCGTCCCCCATCCCAACTACGCCAAGGTGGTCCAGACCATCCTGCTACCTCAGGCTGGCAAGGGCTTCAGCCTAGTCGGCGGCACAATCGACCAGACCATCGCCGGCACGCAGTACAAGCGCGCCGCCCGCCTCGAAAAGGGCTCGCTGATTATCGAGAGCTCCGCCCGCACCGTGGCCGAAGAATTCCCCGCCAGCGAGGCAGCCAGCGCGCGCGAACAGCTCTCCGACATCATCGGTGTCCCCTTGCTGATCCAGGCACCCAAGGGGTTCCAAACCGGGGAGGCGGAACTGGCCATTCGTCTAGCCCGCACGCCA
>JANPNB010000397.1:0-2812 GCA_031427275.1 Alphaproteobacteria bacterium
CAGTGCATCAGTTAGTCAGCTAGAGGATTCTTTGATTATCCCATTACTTCTAGTCGGGGCTGTTTTATCAGATAATATCGATACAAATATAGTAACGATACAGATCTTGAATAGCACAGGAACTAATGCAGAACCTGGGCAAGGTGAACACGGTACTTCGCTCTCTTCCCGGCAAGACCGGGCGGTCCATCGCTGACCGGGGCGACTATTCGTCCGACAAGCGGGCAAGCCTGACCTTCGCAGCCCTGGAGCACTGCATCGCCCTGGCAATCATCGATCACAACCAGACCCAGAACGCACGCAAGCTGACAGTTCCTGTCCTCGAATGGGGCCCGCGGCTTCCACCGACCGACCGGCCGATCGACGAGCCTGACCATGTCCTGCTCAACTTCCTACCTCGTAAAACGCGCCGCATCTCGCCGCAAGGTGTCAGCCTGTTCGCCATCGACTACTTTGAACACTGGCTGGGGCCGCTCGTGGCCCGGCGGGACCGTCTGGCACCTTTGGATCTGTGCTATGATCCCCGGGACGGGGTCACGAAGCCAGTCACCCTCTGGCAGCATGAAGCCGACCGAACGCGCCAGCGCGAGAGCCAGCAACGCCCCGTGCAGGACAAGACGCTCCTGCGCCGGGAAATCGCGGCAACGGTCGCGGGGGCTAAATCCGCAAAGGCTCAACTGAGAGAGATGACCCGAGCCCGACACGCCGCACGCGCGACAAAGCCATATCAGGATGCGGAGACTGTTTTAGGTACGGCCAATTCTGGACCAGAGCCCGACCGACCCCGCCGCGTCTTTCCCGTGGAGACCTGGTGACATGGTCGAGCATCTCCTTCCGACGACTTCAGCGTTTCTGGAGGCGGATGTTGCTGCCCGCATCGCGCATATCAGGGCTCCGCGCTGGATCGGCCATCCGAGGGCCTTCGCAGCGCACGATGCGATGCGACAACTGCTCAAGCGGCCGCCATCGCTGCGTCCACGCGGCTTACTGATTGCCGGTCCCTATCACAACGGCAAGACCATGATCGCCGAACGCTTCGCCGTCGAACATCTGCGCCGTGCCGACCGACAAAGGGTCTGGGTGATCCAGACCCGCGAAGGTGCCGGCCTGTCGCATTTCTACGCCAGCATCTTGTCTGGACTGCGCGCCCCGCAGGCTGCCGGCTGGCGCAGCCTGTCCCGCGCCAGCGAACAGGTCGATCACCTCCTCGACAGCCTGAAGCCGCGGTTGCTGATCTTTGACGAGTTCCACAGCGCGTTGCGTGGGCGCAAGCAGGATGTGAAAGCAATTTTCTCGTTCTTGCGGCGCATCGCAAGGGTGCATGACATCTCGCCCGTGCTTGTTGGCGAAGTCGCCGTCTACGACGCGCTGCACGACACCGAAGAAATGGGATCGCGGTTCGATACGGTCCCGGTGCCGCCGTGGGGTTTCGACGAGGATTTTGCGACACTCTTTGACAGTCTCGAGGCGAGCATCCCCCTTGCCCAAGCCTCAGATCTCTCGCGGTTGCCCCTTGCCAGAATGATCCATGATCTGTCGGAAGGGCTGATCGGAGAGGTGGTCGACATCGTCACCCGGGCGGCGGTTGCAGCTATTGAGAGCGGTGAGGAACAGATTTCACCCAGCACCGTCATGGCCCTCGGCTATGTGCCGCTGTCACGGCGACGGAACTCTGCCTTGCGCCATTCAATGACATGACCAGCAATGCGCCGGGTCCCCAATCTGGCGGTAAGCCGCGATCATCCATCGGGCTATCTACCGCGATCACCTCCAGAAGTACGCGCTGCACGATGTCCGGACAGATCATATCCCATGCAGTGAAGCAGTCATGGGCGATCGGCAATACCATCCCGGCTGGCGTTTTCATGTCCAGCGCCCGATGTGGGCGTCTGTGGGTATCATCTTCCACGCTCGGGTGCGGCGTGATAATTAATCTCCGGTCTCGGAGTCTTTTGAGACTGCTGTGAAGCATTGGTGCAGAACTGCGGCCTGAGGCGTGACTTCCCCTTTCCCCTGTGAGGTCCGCTCTCGCAAACGATTTCGGCAGTACCGAAGGCGGAGAAGCGGTTCATCAGTGCGACGCGGATCTGGATTTCGGCGGTTTGGCGGTCGGGGGCTCGTGCGCTGTTGCGCTCGCCAAAGTGCCGGGCGGTGCGCAGGGTTTCGTTTCTGGCGATCGCGGCCGGACAATCTTCTTTCCAGGGTCGGCCGTTCTTGCGGATCGGAATGATCGCGGTGGCCTGGCGGTCGATGATTGCCGTATGGCAGCGGCGGGTGTCGGCTGCGCCGCCCATGCCATGTCAGGATCGAACCAGATCGTCAGAGACCCGCGGCACTTGAGCGCCTTGTAGTACGCTGGCCAGTTCAGTGTCTTGTAGGTCGGTGTGTTCGGTCTGCTCATCCAACCCAGCTACCACGCTGGATTCACAATATGAATCCCTCACGGATTTGTGCAACAGAGCCATTCGGCCACCAAGAAATCTGCTGACACGCTGAAAAACTTTTTCCTGCGCATGACGATTTCGCGGCGGTTACCCCAACTCCATGGAAAAAACGGCTGGTTAAGGCAGCTATTCTAAGGATCATAAGCCCGATCAAGGCCAAACATCATCATTTCAAGCATTTTCATCGTTTTCTGAAGAAAATAATTTACAAGACGCATAGAATCCCACTAACGTGCCGATAGGCTGCAATGTGGTATGCTGTCGCGTGCACAGACCACAATAAAGCGTGACGGCGCATTGTCTCTGGGAGGAGGCGACACGGTCACGACGGCAGATAACAACATCGATACGACCGGACCGACGTTTCG
>JANPNB010000398.1:0-5629 GCA_031427275.1 Alphaproteobacteria bacterium
CGCGTCAGGACCCGCCCACCACCAAACCATGTGTGCGAGCGGATAATAGGAGAGGAGCGGCCAAAGCACGGCAAAGACCACGACGGCCGCGAACCTCATGCGCTCGGCCACGCCACCCAGGACAAGAGCAGCGGTTATGCAGGCAAAGGTCATTTGGAAGGCGATGAAGGTGTATTCCGGGATCACGACTCCGGTGGAGAAGGTCGCGACATTGCTGGCCGGCGTCACGCCGCCAAGGAAGAGGCGGCCGGACCCGCCGATGAACTTGTCCAGGCCGCCCCCGTCCGTGAAGGCCAGACTGTATCCCCAGAACAGCCAAGCGATCATGCCGATCACAGTCACGACGCCCACCTGCATGAGCATGGAGAGCATGTTCTTCTGGCGGACCAAACCACCATAGAACAGCGCGAGGCCGGGCAGGATCATGAGCAAGACCAAGACGGTCGAGATCATCATCCACGTCGTGTCACCCTTGTCTGGCGTCGGTGCCGGCGCGGCCGCCGGAGCAGCTTCTGCGACCGCTGTGGCCTCCGGGGCGGCAGGTGCCGTCGCTTCTGGGGTCGCCGCAGGTGCTGCTGCAACAGCCGGTGCAGCATCCTGGGCCGATGCCGGGGCAGCTAGAGGTGTGCCCATAAGGCTGGCCGCAAGCAATATGCCTGCCAGTCTATCTAATCGAAGTGTCTTCATTGATTTATCCCCTTGTCCCGATGAGTTTGCGCGCACGGATCAGAGCGCCGCGGCGCCGGACTCGCCGGTCCGGATGCGAACAGCGTCCTCAACATTGAGGACGAAAATCTTGCCGTCGCCGATCTTGCCGGTGGCCGCAGCAGCTTTGATGGCTTCCACCACCTTGGCCGCAGCGCTATCTTCAACGACGGCCTCCAGCTTCACTTTCGGCACAAAGTTCACTTGATACTCCGCGCCGCGATAGATCTCGGTCTGGCCCTTCTGACGGCCGTAGCCCTTAACTTCCGAGACCGTCAGCCCCTCCACGCCGGCAGCCACGAGCGCTTCGCGCACGTCGTCCAGCTTGAAAGGTTTGACGACCGCCATGATCATTTTCATTCGTTCGCTCCCGCGTGGATCAACGCCCCGACCACGCCGCAATGGTTTTTCCGCCCGCAAAAGAAACCTTGCGGCCCCTGATCGGTCAGAACACGCTAACGGCGCTCGCGGTCGTCGTGCGGCCCGGGAGGGTCTAATTAAGGAATTGCGCGGCGAATGCTCAAATATTGGGCGATGTTTTTGAAAATCGCCTGCAAATCGCACACGGTTATGTGCTCAAACTGCCCACATGATGCTGCAGTGCAGTAGCAATCCCTAGGCAGGGTCTTTTTCCGGGCTTCTTGATGTGCAAAGAGACCGGCTGTTGGTTGCCGCCTGGGCGGTGTCCTGATTGTTTCCTAATCGACGAGGCCTTGATGTTGTTTGCCAGATTAATTGCGACTTCGATTTTGTTTGCGGCTGGGGCGGCGTGTGCTCAGCCAACGGTTGCCGTGCCATTGCAGGTTCCGGTAGCTGCGACGCCCACCGTGGTGCCTGTTGTGGTGGCAGGCGATATCGTTGAAACCCTAAAAGCCTCTGGGCAGTTCACAATTCTGCTGAAGGCGACTGACGCGACCAATCTGACCGGCTTTTTGCGAGCGCAAAAGAACATGACGCTCTTTGCTCCTGCCGATACGGCGTTCCGCGCGCTGCCGTCTGCGGACTTAGCGCGCTTGATGACGGTGCCCGCGCGTGCAGAGCTCCAGAAGCTGCTGATCTACCATATGGTCAATGCCCGGGTTCCGACGGCGGAATTTAAGGGCGCGGTACGTTCCGCACCGACCATGGCGGGTTTGCCTGTCGAGCTGAACGGCGGCGACAGGCTTTTGGTCAACGACGCCAATATCACGCAAGCTGACATCATTGCGCCAAATGGCGTGATCCATATCCTCGACAAGGTGCTGACCCCGGGTTGGACGCCACCAGCAGCTCAGGTCGCCGTGCCGCCAGCACCCGCTATGAAATAGACCAACCCCGCTTGAAGCCTCGTGCGGCGAGCCCTATGGTCCGCCGACTTTTTGCACCTGCGAAACGACGCCCCATGTCCGCCGAAAAGCCGCTTTCATTTCAGGGACTTATCCTGAAGTTACACGATTATTGGAGTCGGCAAGGCTGTGTGATTCTGCAGCCTCACGACATCGAGGTCGGTGCGGGGACGCTTCATCCGGCGACGGTGCTGCGCGCCTTGGGGCCCAAACCCTGGCGAGCGGCCTATGTTCAACCTTCGCGTCGACCCGGTGATGGTCGCTATGGGGAGAACCCGAACCGGTTGCAGCACTATTATCAGTACCAGGTGATCTTAAAGCCCAACCCGGATAATCTGCAGGACCTGTATCTTGGAAGCCTTGAGGCGATTGGCCTCGATACCCGGCTTCATGACATCCGCTTTGTCGAGGACGACTGGGAAAACCCGACCGTTGGGGCCTGGGGCCTTGGCTGGGAAGTCTGGTGCGACGGGATGGAAGTAACCCAATATACCTATTTCCAACAGGTGGGCGGCTTAGACGTCTGGCCGGTAGCGGGCGAACTTACCTACGGGCTGGAACGGCTGGCGATGTACATTCAGAACGTCGATCACTTCACCGACTTGGCCTTCAACGATCCAGACGGCCCGGCACCCATGACCTATGGCGAGGTTTTCCTGGAGAACGAGCGGCAGCAGTCGGAGGCCAACTTCCACCTCTACGATGTGGATACCTTGAAGCG
The DNA here is from genome assembly GCA_031427275.1 of Alphaproteobacteria bacterium. Lineage (GTDB taxonomy): Bacteria > Pseudomonadota > Alphaproteobacteria > Caulobacterales > Caulobacteraceae > Phenylobacterium. The sequence goes on from JANPNB010000398.1 coordinate 2,752, forward strand.
TCAGTTCGAGGACATGGAAACACAAGTGCCACGACTGCTTGAGGGTAGAGGCCCTCAGGGTCAGCGAACCGTGCTGCCTGCCTATGATCATGTGCTCAAGGCCAGCCACTTGTTCAATCTGATGGACGCGCGGGGAGCCATCGCCGTGGCCGAACGCCAGAGCTATATCGGTCGCATCCGCGACCTGACCAAGATGTGCGCCGAGGCCTGGGTGGCGAACGAGGGGGGCAACGGGTGAGGAAGAACGCAATTCTCGTGGCCGTGCTGGGAATCGGTTTGGTTGGCGCTTGCGTAAAGGCAGATGCGCGAAACGACGTGATTTGGGGGCTGGAAAACGATGCCGCCGTTGCGGCGGCGAGCGCTCATGCTCAGCAAACTTTGCCGATTTTTTGGCGACACTTCGATGCCAAATCGCCCGGAACGGATGAGTTCTATCTGAAGGTAAGCTTCAAAACTGACCATGGCGGATCGGAGCATATGTGGGTTGAAACCATAACGCGTTCGCCCACTGAGATTCTCGGTCAGCTACTGGACAAACCAGAGGACGTCTCAGGTGTAAAGCGGGGCGATCAGGTTCGGTTTTCTTCTGACCGAATCTCAGACTGGACCTATGCGCGGGACGGCAAGAGTTACGGCCATTTTGTAACTCGGGTCTTGATCGATCGGTTCAGCCCTGGGGAGCGGAAGGTCGCTGAGCGCCAACTGTCGGCCGAGCTGCTCGAGGCCGAGGAAAAATAATGCCCCAGCTTCTGATCGAACTGTTCTCCGAAGAAATCCCGGCTCGCATGCAGGCGCAAGCCGCGCGCGATTTTGAGCGGATGACGCGCGAACGGTTGGCGGCTCAAGGGCTATTGCCTGAAGCGCTGAAGACCTTCGCTGGCCCGAGGCGCCTGACCTTGGTGGCTGAGGGCCTTCCGGCCATTCAGGGCGATCGCCACGAGGAGCGCAAAGGTCCACGTGTTGGCTCGCCTGATGCCGCCATGTCCGGCTTTCTGCGCTCAACGGGTCTGAAGATGGATCAGTTGGTGGAGAAAGACGGGCTGTGGTTCGCCCATATCCACCGCGCGGGGCGGCCCACGCCCGAGATTGTCGCCGATATGGTCAGCGACATTGTGCGCAACTTCCCCTGGCCCAAGTCGATGACCTGGGGGCGTGGCACCCTGCGTTGGGTGCGGCCTCTGAAGCATATTCTGTGCATGTTCGCCGGCGAGAAGGTGACGTTCAACGTCGATGAGGTTGAGAGCGTGGACTTCACGCGCGGCCACCGCTTCATGGGCTCGGGCCGCAGTTTCAAGGTCAAGGATTTCGACGCCTATGTCGCGGGCCTCGAGAAGCACTTCGTGATCTTGGATCCAGAGGAGCGGAAGGCCAAAATCTTGGACGCCGCCAACACGCTGTGCTTCGCGCGCAATCTTGATCTGGTTGACGATGAGGGGCTGCTCGACGAGGTGGCTGGGCTCGCCGAATGGCCGACGCCCGTGTTGGGCAATATGGACCCGGCGTTTCTCGATCTCCCGGCTGAGGTCATCGCCACATCCATGCGGACGCACCAGAAGTATTTCGCTGTCCGCGACCCCGGGACCGGAAAGCTCGCTCCGCATTTCGTCACCGTGGCCAATATTGAGGCTGCTGATGGCGGGGCAGAAATCGCGCGCGGCAATGCCAAGGTGCTCTCGGCTCGCCTGTCTGACGCGCGGTTCTTTTGGGACGAAGACCGCAAGGTGACCTTGGAAGCGCGGTTGGAGAAACTGAAGGGCGTGACCTTTCACGCCAAGCTCGGGACACTGGCCGAGCGAGGTGAGCGGCTTGAGATATTAGCTGCGGATATCGCGCCGCGCGTTGGCGCGGACGTTGCTAAGGCGGCGCTGGCCGGTCGGCTGTGCAAGGCAGATCTGACTACGGGTCTTGTCGGCGAATTCCCAGAACTCCAGGGCCTGATGGGCGGCTACTATGCCCGGGCTGAAAAGATCAGTCCGGTCGTGGCGGACGCAATTCGAGATCACTACCGTCCGATTGGAGCCAATGATGAGGCCCCCGACACGCCTGTGACTATGGCCGTGGCCATCGCGGAGAAGATCGACACCCTGACGGCATTCTTTGCTATCAACGAAAAGCCGACGGGGTCTCGCGACCCCTATGCGTTGCGCAGAGCCGCCCTAGGGATAATCCGGATTTTACTGGGTTCAGAGTCGCGGGCACCGGTGCGAGAGCTGGTCGCCGATTGGTACAAGTCCTTGCGATGTTTCGTCGATCCGGGCCGAGCCCTCTATGTATCGACCCGCCGGACGACCGGCTATTTGGGCCCAAAGCCCACAGCCCCTTCAGAAGTCTTCGATACCTATGTCGAAGAGTTTGATGCCGCCCTGTTAGAGGGCAAGCCCTATGTGGTGTCCATTCCCGTTGATTTCGACATCCGTTTTGATCGCAGCGCGAAGGCTGGGGACCCGCCGGAAGGTGAGATCGTCTATGAGTTCCGACCCTATTCCGAGGTTGCTGATGAGGTGTTGGCCTTCTTGGCTGACCGTTTGAAAGTGGCGTTGCGGGATCAGGGCAAGCGCCATGATCTGGTTGATGCGGTCTTTGCGCTGGGTGACGACGATCTGGTGCGCATCGTGGCGCGGGTTGAAGCCCTGACTAACTTCCTGGCCAGCGAGGACGGGGCCAACCTGTTGGCGGGTTACAAGCGCGCGACCAATATCCTGCGCGCTGAGGAGAAGAAGGGGCCTTTGCCGCTAGGTGATGCCGTGGCGATGCCCGGAGCCTCGGCGGAGGAGACCGCGCTGATCGACGCAGTCGCTCAGACCGAGCCTCGTGTCGCTCAAACTCTGCATGCCGAGGATTTTGCAGGTGCGATGCGGGCGCTTGCTGGTCTGCGCCA
>JANPNB010000399.1:0-10088 GCA_031427275.1 Alphaproteobacteria bacterium
CAAGTCGACAATATAAAGCGTGCTATCGACGATGTCTGAGAGCTCTGCGCCGGCCTCGGCCAGCACCATGGCGACGGTTTCCCAAGCATTGCGAAACTCAGCCTCGGCTGTGTCGCCGCGACCGATCACCCCGGAGACGAAGATGAAGTCATCGACTTTCACGGCCGGGGCGAAATGGCCGAGATCGTAGCTCTTGCGCATGGTTTCGGGAATTATGGTTTGAAAGCTCATGTGATCGTCCTTTGCTGAGCGCTAAACCGCTGCGCCCTCGGCGACCATGGCGGCGATCTGCGCGGGTGAATAGCCGATCTCGGCCAAGACCTCTGCGGTGTGCTGACCCAGGCTCGGTGGCGGCGGGCGTTGGTTGATGTCGGCGCCCGGGAAGCGGGCGGGCGCAGCAGGGGAACGGTAGGTGCCGCCTTGCCCATCCTCAACATCGACCCAGGCTCCGGCGGCGGCGGCTTGCGGGTCGGCGACGACTTCGGCAGGGGTTTGGACGGGGGCCCAGACCATATCGACGGCGTCGAAGCGCCGGGCGATCTCGGCCATGTCGAGCGCGCCGAAGGCGGCTTCGAACTCGGCGACCAGGGCCTTGGCGTTGTCCTTGCGGGCGCGGCCGCCTTTGAAGCGGTCGTCTTCCAGCAGGTCGGGACGGTCTGCGCATTTGGCCAGGGCCGGCCAGTCGGGACCTCCGCCGCCACGCGGATTGAGCACGAACCAGCGCTCGTCCTTGCTTTTGTAGAAGTTCGCCAGGGGGTCGAAGGGGTCGGTGCGCGGGCGGTTGGAGGCCAGCCGCCCGTAGCTCAGTTGGACGGCCATGTCGGAGGAGACGGCATAGATGCCGGTGGCCAGCAGCGAGGTTTGGACGAAACGCCCGACACCGGTCTGCTCGCGCTCATAGAGGGCGGCTAGGATGGCACCGACGGTGGCCAGCGATGTGGTGTGGTCGCCAACGCCGGTGCGCAGGATGAAGGGGTCGGTGCCCTTGGGCGCATGCATCCGGGCGACGCCGGAGCGCGACCAGAAGGCGGTGACGTCGAAGCCGGGCAGGTGGGCGTCTGGCCCTTCCAAGCCGTAGCCGGTGATCACCGCATAGACCAGACGCGGATTGGCGGCACGGAGGGTGGCCTCATCAAGCTTGGAGCGGGCCAGCGCGGCTGGGCGCACATTGGTCAGGAATACGTCAGCCTCGCTGGCGAGCTTGGCCAGGGCGTCGCGTCCAGCAGGTTTAGAGGTGTCGAGCACGATGCCGCGTTTGCCGCGATTGTCCAAGGCGAAGGTGGGGTTGCCGACCAAGGCGTTCTTGGCATCGGCGAAGGCCACGCGCATGGGGTCGCCTTGCGGCCGTTCGACCTTGATCACATCTGCGCCCCAGTCGCCAAGGATGCCGGCCGCACCTGGTGCGGCGATGTAAGATGCGAATTCGACGACCTTCAAACCCTTAAGCAGCACATTAGTCCTCCAGATGAAGGCCCATTGTGTCGGGCTAAGGCGGCAACCTCAAGCGGTCGCGCGGCTTTGGGCCATTTCTTTGGGATTGGCTGCTGCCGCGTCGGCCACGGCGCGTGCCACGCTGGCCACGCTGACGGGTTTGCGCAATACCACGTCGGCTCCGGCGTCGGTGCAGTCCTTGGCCTCATCGGCGTCGCCGCCAATGACAGCAATGATAGGGGCTTGGGCGATGGACCCCGCCAGACCACGCAAAGCGGCGATGGCCTGCGGGCCATCCATATTGGGCATTCGCCCGTCGATCATCAGCAGGTCGAACTCGCAGATTTTCGCCAGCTCATAGGCCCGTTTGCCGTCGACGGCATGGACCACATGGTGCCCCAGCTGTTCCAAGATCGCCCGCAGCATGGCGGCGTTCAGGGCGTCGTCTTCGGCCATCAGGATCCGCAAAATCTTGCGTTCGGGGCCGTCTGAAACGACATTCTCTGTCAATTCCGGCAACTGTTCGATTGTAGCTGAGGGATCATAGGGCAAGTCGAGGCGCAGGCAGCTGCCGACGCCAACCGCACTATGAGCCGTCAAGTCGCCGCCCATCAGGCGCGCCAGTTGGCGTGACAAGGAAAGGCCAAGGCCCGCTCCGGACGTTCCGGCACTGGTCCGCTCGATCCGCAGGAAGGGTTCGAAGGCGCTGTTGATTTCCTCAGCGCTCAGGCCCGGCCCAGTGTCGGCAATTTCCACTGTGATCCGCCCGGCTTGACCCAATTCCACGCGAGCCTCAACCCGACCGCGCAGAGTGAATTTGATGGCATTGGACAGCAGGTTGGCAATGATCTGGCGAACCCGGTGAGCGTCGGCCAGAGTGGCACCAACCGAGGCGGCGGCGAACGCTGGATCGACATACAGGGTCAGTTCCAGGCCCTTGGCGGCTGCATTGGGTCGGTTCAGCAGCACCAGATCGCTGAGCAGGGCAGCGGCATCGAACGCATGGGCGTCGATCGACAGGTGTCCGGTTTCGGCGGTTTCGGAATCCAAGGTCGTATTGAGGACGGCGATCAAGTCATTGGCGGCATCCAGGGCGGCTGACAATTGTTCCCGCGATGGTGCTCCGCGACCATTCCGACCGGCTGCGGCCGAAAGCACATGGACGACGCCAGTCAGTCCGTTGCGAATTTCGTGACTAAGGGTGGCGACAAGGTCAGATTTAGATTGGGCCAGACGGCGCGCTTCCTCGACATTTCCAGCCCGCTCGGCGATCAGGTTTTCTCGGTCCGCCGCGACGGCGAACAGGCGGCGTAGGACGCGGTTGAAGATGAGGGCCAGCGCCATGGCCAGCGCCACGGCACCCCAGGCGTTTCGCGCCAGTTCCTGAGTTTCTGGGCGCAGATAGAGCGCGACCAGCGGCCCCGCGGCGGCAGCCGGGCCGACGATCAGCAGGCTGGGTAGCCAAGGTGAAGCGAAGAAGATCACCACCACTGAAGCGGCCAGCGCCGTGATCAGCAAGGGCTCGCGTGCCGCGCCCGCGCCATCAGCGAAGATGGCGATTTGAGCGATGGCGAACGACCAGATAAGCGCGCTGAGAATGTGAATCCGGCCGCGAACCCTTATATTGCGAGCGGATTCCGGCTGTTTGAGCCAGTTGATGGCCGCGTAGAAAGCCCCCCAGGCCACCGCGAATATAGCAAAGGTGAAGGTCATCCACACTGCGTTATCCGCATGGCTACCGGCCCAGACGTAGGCCGGCAAACTGAGCGCGAACACCGCCAGGGCGTAGGGCAACAGAGCGGTCTGGGCGTCTAACGCTTGTTGGGTGACCGACAGGCCGCCCGGAAAGGAACGACCGGGGCGTTCTGAAGTGGAGCCTGACATGAAATACTGAAATCCTGACGCGACGACGATAAACTAGCCGAACAAGGTTTGCGGTGGGTTACGGGACTTCGTTAACGGGAACTCTTTGTTTGTGCCGCGTTGGTGAGTTGGGGCCAAACCGCAACTGATCATTAAGCCTAACAGTCGATTATCAGCAGGTGGGAGGGATCGTCTCTTCTGGGGAGTAGATGGAATGGCGACGACGCGCGCGGCGCTGACAGACGAGGACGTCCGCACGCTGGTAAAGGGCGCAACAGCTGACGAGCGCGCGGTGGCGGCCCACAAGATATGCCGCGCCATCGACAAGGACGATCTGACCCCCGAAGATCGCGCCAGGGCTGAAGACATCCTGCGCGTTATGGCCGCTGATGCGGCTGAGCTGGTTCGCCGTGCGCTGGCCGTAACCCTCAAGAATTCTCCGGTTGTGCCCCGCGATGTGGCCTGGCAGTTGGCTCAGGACCTCGACAGTATCGCCCTGCCGATCTTGTCATCTTCGCCCGTGTTTACGGACAGCGATCTGATCGAAATACTGAAACTGGGTGAGCCGGTCCGCCAAGTGGTGATCGCCAAGCGGCCGAGAGTTTCGCGGGCTGTAACGGCGGCGATTGTCGAGCATGGCGTCGAGCGCGCGGTCGAGGCCGCCTGCGCCAATGACAACGCCGACTTTGCAGAGTCATCTTTGCAAACAGTCATTACGCGGTTTGAAGCCTCTGAACGGGTTTTGGCTGCGGTGGCCTATCGCAACGTCCTGCCGATGTCGGTGACGGAAAAGCTGATCGATATGGTCGGTGATTCTGTCCGGGATCACTTGCTCAATCACCAGGAAGTCTCGCCCGAGTTGGCTCTTGAAATCGCCATGGGTGCTAAGGAACGCGCGACCATCGATTTGGTCGACCAGGCGGGCCGGGCAGGCGACGTGAAAGCCTTCGTTACCCATTTGCACAAACATGAGCGCTTGAGCGCGTCACTCATGCTGCGTGCACTTGCACATGGCCATATGACGTTCTTCGAGTGGGGATTGGCGGAACTCGCCACGGTGCCGCACCATCGCACCTGGTTGATGATCCATGACGCGGGGCCACTGGGGTTGCGGGCGATCTATGAGCGATCTGGTCTGCCAGCACGGCTCTATCCTGCTTTCCGCGCGGCGGTTGATACCTTTCACACCATGGAGTTTGACGGCGGTGCCCGTGATCGTGAGCGTTTCCAAGAAAAGATGCTGCAAAGGTTCCTGACCCAACCGGCTCAGGTCGGTCGGGAAGATGTCGACTATCTGTTGGAAAAGATGGATCGGCTCTCCAGCGAAGTTAGGACTGAGGCCCGGACCGTCGAGATTGGCTAGAGAGGATTTGCCGTAGCCTTCTCACTGCGCCACTCTGCACACATGACCGATATTGCCCCCGACAGCGCCATTAAGCCCGCAGCGACGATTCTAATCCTCCGCGACGACCCGAGTTTCGAGGTTCTGATGGTCAAGCGCCACCATCAGATCGACTTTGCCTCCGGGGCGTTGGTGTTTCCCGGCGGTAAGAGCCATGCGGGCGATCATGAGAGTGCTTGGGCCGACCACGTTCTGGGGTTTGGCGACTTCGACGAAATCCAGCGCCCGTTGCGCATCGCCGCGATCCGAGAGGTGTTTGAGGAAGCTGGCATCCTTCTAGCCCGTCACACGGATGGCTCAGCAATGGGCGATGATGTGGCACCGATTGATGTTCGCAAAGCCGTAGACGCTGGCGAAATGGCGTTTCTGGACGTCGTGCGCGACTTGGACGCCACTTTGGACCTACACGCCCTGACGGTGTTCGCGCGTTGGATTACGCCGCCCCTGACGCCCAAGCGCTTTGATACTTGGTTCTACGCGGCCCACGCGCCCGCTGACCAGCTGGCGGCCTGTGATGGACGCGAGACTGTGGATGCCGAGTGGATCGCGCCGCGGGAGGTTCTCAGACTGGCCGATGCCGGAGAGCGGAAGGTGATCTTCCCCACCCGGATGAACGTGCAGCTTCTAGCCGAAGCGAGTAGTGCGGCCGACTGCATTGCACGCGCCCAGGCGCGAACGCTCGTAACAGTTCTGCCGCAGATCAAAGACACGCCGAATGGCCGCGTTTTGGCCTTGCCCATTGATGCGGGCTACGGCTTTGTTGAAGAACCACTTGAGCGCGTTATGTGACGGGCACTAAAACTTAAACGGCTTCAGACGCCGAACGCGTCGACTCGACGTTCAAGCTCTTGGATCAAATCCTTGCCCACGGGATGATTGACGGTTTTGATCTGGTCGCGAACCGCAGCTTTGATCGCGTCGATATGAGCGTCAATCAAGCTGATAGGGGCAACAAGGCGTTTTTCCTTGTCATCGATCAGCCGGCATAATGACCCAGCTATCCGCGTGACGATCGGAAATTCGTAGGTCGTGCCTAGGCCTTTTAGATCGTGGGCCCGCATGAAGAGAAACTCCATGGCTTCAGCTGTGGGGCCTTCGACCTTCAGCCTTTGACGCGCACCATCAAGCTTGGCGACCTCATCGTCTAGCCACTGAGCGAAATTGCCAGAGAGGCTTTTGAGGGCTGCCTCGGCCTTCGCGATAGCCGCAGGGTCGATGGCACCAAAACGGCCCCCAACCTTCAGCCTCAACGCATTGGAGGCTGGTATCATTTCGCCCATTTTCTGCTCACTCACGTCGCGGCTCCTGGAAACTCGCTGAGAAACAACCTAGAGCCGATCTGTTAACAACGCGTGAGGGTGTAGTGTATTGTAATTATACAGAAAATTGCTCCGATAGAACTCGCTCTTCCAGACTGCGACCTGCATCGAACAAAATGTGCATTCCGGTTTCGCGGTCCTCAGAAACATGAACCTCAACCACATCACGCACTTCGAGGTTGTCGGCGACCGCGCTGACTGGCCTTTTGTCCGCCTCTAGGATCTCAAACGAGACTCGAGCCGTGTGCGCCAAAAGAGCCCCGCGCCAGCGCCTGGGTCGAAAGGCACTGATAGGGGTTAGGGCCAGCACACGAGCATCCAGAGGGATGATCGGCCCGTGTGCCGATAGATTGTACGCCGTTGATCCCGCAGGCGTGGAAACCAAGGCCCCATCGCAGGAGAGTTCAGCCAATCGCACCTTGCCGTCGATCGAAATTCGCAGCTTGGCGGTCTGTCGCGTCTGGCGGAGCAGCGATACCTCATTAATGGCCATGGCCCGGTGGGCAACGCCGTGTGCGTCGATAGCGTCCATCGTTAGCGGGTGAATCACCGCGTGTTCGGCAGCAGCTATGCGCTCGAGTAAGTCGTCTTCGGCATACTCATTCATCAGGAAGCCCACTGACCCCCGATTCATGCCGTAGATCGGACGTTGAGTGTCGCGCTGTGCATGCAGGACTTCGAGCATGAAGCCGTCGCCGCCAAGCGCGACAATCACGTCGGCCGCGCGCTCGCCGGCATCACCATATCGCGCAATCAGCCGCTGCTTGGCCTCCAAAGCTTCGGGCCGATCGCTGGCGTGGAAGGAGAGTTTGGTCAAGCTTGGCCCCGAACAGATCATGGATCGCCACAAAGTCGGGAATGTTAGGCCTTGTCAAACCTAAGTCAGATCAGGCTTTGCTCTCGACGCCGTCCAACAAATCTGTTCCCAGGAATTGGGCTGCAGATTGGCGCGGCAACGGGAGGAAGATGATGTCCGAACCTTTGCTCTTGGCTCTGGATCAAGGCACGACCTCGACGCGGGCTATCCTGTTTGATGTGCGCGGTCAGGCCATGGCCGAAGCCGGCCGACCGCTGGAGCAGTTCTATCCCGCCGATGGTTGGGTCGAGCACGATGCCAATGAGATATTCACCACCAGCGTCGCCGTGATTGCCGAGGTCCTGGCGAAATCGCCGGGAGCCGAAGTGGCGGCCATCGGGATCACCAATCAGCGGGAAACCGTGGTGATCTGGGACAAGGCGACCGGCGAGCCGATCCACAAGGCGATTGTTTGGCAAGATCGCCGCACGGCAACGACCTGTGAGGGGTTACGGGCGTCGGGTATTGAATCTCGCGTAACCGAGATCACTGGACTGCTGCTCGATCCTTATTTCTCCGGAACTAAGATCGCCTGGTTGTTGGATAACGTACCCGGCGCAAGGGCGCGAGCTGACGCCGGCGAACTGTTGGCTGGCACGATGGATAGCTGGGTAATTTGGAAGCTGACCGGTGGCCGGGTCCATGCCACCGACGCTACCAATGCCTCGCGGACCCTGCTGTTCGATATCGAAGCGCAGGCCTGGTCCGCCGAAATGCTGGACCACTTGAAGGTGCCCGCGTCGCTGTTGCCCAGGGTGTTGGATTGCGCCGACGACTACGGCACGACGGATGCCGACTTGGTTGGCCGCGCGATCCCTATTCGCGGGGTTGCTGGCGACCAGCAAGCCGCCTTGATGGGGCAAGGATGCATCCATCCTGGTGAGATGAAGGCGACCTACGGCACCGGCTGCTTCATGCTGGTCAATACGGGCCGCACGAGGCCGGTATCGCATTCCAAGCTGCTGACCACGGTGGCAGCGCGTCTGAACGGCGACACCAGCTATGCCCTGGAAGGCTCGATCTTCATCGCTGGAGCAGCCCTACAGTGGATCAATGAGGGCCTGGGGGTGGCCGGCGGCGGTGGGGCCGTCGAGGCTCTGGCCCAGACCGCCAAGACCGATCATGGGGTGGTGATGGTGCCGGCCTTTACCGGGCTAGGCGCGCCCTGGTGGGACGCAGATGCTCGGGGTGCCTTGTTTGGCATGACGCGCGACACCGGCTTGGCCGAGATCGCGCAAGCTGCGCTGGATGCCTGCGCTTTGCAGACCCGCGATCTGGTCGAGGCCATGCGAGCCGATGCACCGGAGGCGTTTGGCGCGGGGGTCGAGCTGCGGATCGACGGCGGTATGTCGCGTTCGGCTTGGTTTAGTCAGCGGTTGGCGGATCTCACGGGAATTGCTGTGGGCCGGGCGACCTATCAGGAGACCACGGCGCTAGGCGCGGCATTATTCGCTGGGCTGGGAATAGGGGTTTATGCCGACGCAGAGGCTGCGGCGGCGGCGCGACCGGCGACCGAGCCTTATGCGCCCAAGCTGGATAAACATCACCGGGAAGCCGCTTACGCACGTTGGTTGGACGCGGTGGCGCGGGTCCGGACCGAGGGCTAAGAACCGTGAGTGATCTTGATGTTCCTGACGCGGTCGTGCGGGCCGCCAAAGCGCTCGGTGGCGAGAGTTTGGAATGGCTGAACACCCTGCCAGACCGACTGGCAACGGTGGCAGCGGCTTGGAACCTGCAGCTCGGCAGGTCGCGGCAAGGCGGGTCTGGTGCTTATGTTGTGGAGGCGGTGACATCGGACGGTCAGGCCGCGATACTCAAACTGCACATGATCGGCCACGAGCCCTTTGACCAAGAGGTGGCCGTGCTTCGGGCTGCAGGCGGGCGGGGTTATGCAACCGTGTTCGCCCACGATCCTAGTCTGGCGGCCACGTTGTTGGAGCGGCTGGGGAAACCTTTGAGCAGATTGAACCTCCCAGCCAATGACCAGATGGCTGTGATCTGTACGACTTTGAAGCAGACTTGGGTGCAGAGTCCGGCAGGCTTGAACCTGATGACAGGAGCTGAGAAGGCTGAGCTTCTCGCGAGCATGATTTCAGAGATGTGGGGCGAACAAGGCCAGCCCTGCAGCAGAGCGGTGATGGATCGCGCCTTGGCATTTTGTGAGGCCCGCACTGCGGCACATCTGTCGGCCAAAGCCGTCTTGGTGCACGGCGACGCGCACCCCGGCAACACCCTTCAATCCCTCGCCGCGCCAGACCAGTTTAAGTTTGTGGATCCCGATGGCCTGCTGGCTGAGCCTGCTTGTGATCTGGCCGTGCTGATGCGCGATTGGAGCGAGGAGTTGTTGGTCGGTGACGTGTTCGCCTTGGCTCAGGCGCGTGCGCATAGACTGGCCACCCTGACGGGGGTGGATGCGCAGGCCATCTGGGAATGGGGATTTATGGAGCGGGTCTCGACGGGACTCTACGCTGCGAAGTTGGGCCGAGCGGAACTCGGATATCCCATGCTGCAGGTTGCCGAACGTTTGGTGGATGACGGAGATTAGGAGAGCCCTGGGCGGGCCTAAGAGGCGACCCGCGCCCAGAGAACATCGACCCTACGCAGCGTGCGCGCGCCGACGGCGAAGCATCACACCGGTCAACCCAAATCCGGAGATCATCAGAGCCCAGGTTGCAGGTTCGGGCGCGGTGGCAGCCAACTGGCCCCGGATTTCGCCGCCTGGAAACGCAGCGGTGTGGACATTGAAGTAAGCTTTCCCATCCACCAAGCCAGTCATCAAGGCCGCCATGGCACCGCTGACGGTGCCGCCGCTGGCGGTTATGAAACCCGCTCTATAGGTGGATGCCAAGGTTAGATCGAAGGTGCGATCATAGAGACCGGCTTGGACCCCGAGGGGAAAGCCTGTGAAGGACGGAGTCTGAGTAGCTACACCTGCAGCAAAGCCCGGGAGTGCGCAGCAATGAATGTGCGAGGCCGTGGTTAATCCCGTCAAGCCGCCAAAGGTGACGGCGACTCTCATCGTGTTCGCGACATCGTCAATGGTCACGTAGGCCGTGCCAAATCCGGCCGATGCGACGGCGGGGACTTCCTGCGAGCCTGTGAGTAGGCCTTTGTAGACGGTAACTGTGGCCTGGCGTGAAGACAAGTACCTGTTCAACTGTTCAGAGAGCTGCCGGTCCGTGCGAGGCAGCCAGCCAGACAGCGAAATCCCCTTCAC
>JANPNB010000400.1:0-1581 GCA_031427275.1 Alphaproteobacteria bacterium
GGTCGAGGTAGGCGTGAAGTATTTCCGGCAAGTGAAGGCTGATCTGGCGACCGGGCCGCTCCTGGCCGAGCTCGCCACATTCAAAAACCGTCAGAACCCTGTTGCGCTGAAGCGCGACGCCACACCGCTCCGATCCGTCCGGACGTCCAGCATTGGCGAGCGCGCACGGCGCGACGTGCATGAAACACGCTGGACCGAAACGTCACGCTCGCTCCGTTATACGTGCAATTTCCTGAAGAACTTCGCCGCCGAACGCGGTGTCGAACTCGGACGTGCAAAAGTCGTCCTGCTGCCTGCCGGGCAGCGCATCCAGCCGCACGTTGATCGCGGCGATTATTACCTCTTTCGCGACCGCTATCATTTCGTCCTGAAATCCGCGTCGGGCTCGTGGCTCAAGGCCGGCGACGAAGATGTCGTCATGCGCGAAGGCGAACTCTGGTGGTTCAACAACAAGACCACCCACGAAGCGGCGAACCACGGCGCCGGGGATTGCATCCATTTGATCTTCGATGCGCTGAACGCCGATGGCAGGCGCCTGCTCGCCCATGCCGAGCGTACACGCGCCCGGCGCGAGGCTGCGTCCCAACCCGCCCTGCTTTAGGACGGCGCTGCCCCAGCTTCTCCCAATTCAGCTTGCCGCGGCACGGCAATGTCACGGCTTGCGGACGCGTCACGGCTGGTGAATGTTGCCGCCCAAGAACACCGACAGCCCGCAAGGATCACGCTGGCGTCGATCGTCTCGGGAGGACTACTCATGCTTCGCACCTGTTCCGCCATCGCTCTGGCGGCGTCCCTGCTGTCGGCCTGCGTCTACGCCCCCGAAGCGCCTCCCCCGCCGCCTATGCGCCACGACATGGCTGGCATGCCCGGCGAGATGACGCCGGAGATGCACGCCCACATGATGGCGATGATGGCGGAGCATCACGGCGGGCAGCCGGCCGGTCCGCGCGACCTCTCGGCGACGGTCGCTCCAGAAGCGGTCGGCTTCGACAGCGCGCGTCTCAAGATGCTCGACGACTATATGGCGAAGGTGGTCGCCGATGGCCGCGTCGCTGGCATGACGACGTTGCTGGCGCGTCACGGACAGGTGGTTGAGTTCAAGACTTACGGCAAAGCCACCGAGGCCGGCGCGCCCATCACGAAGGACTCGATCTTCCGCATCTACTCGATGACCAAGCCGATCACCGGCACGGCGATGATGATCCTGTTCGAACAGGGCAAATGGCGTCTCGATGATCCGGTCACGCGCTACGTGCCCGAGTTCAAGAACCTCCGCGTCGTGAAGTCGGTCAACAAGGACGGCACGATGGTGCTCGAGGACATGGTCCGCCCGCCGACCATGCGCGAGATCATGAGCCACACTGCCGGCTTCGGTTATGGTCTCGCCGAGGAACACCCGGTCGACAAGCTGTACCGCTCAAAGCAGGTTCTCGGCGCGTCCAGCCTGAAAGAGATGATCGACCGCACGGCGACCATCCCGCTGGTCTTTCAGCCGGGAACCTCGTGGCGCTATTCCTCGGCGGTGGATATCCAGGGCTACATTGTCGAGAAACTCTCCGGCCAGACGCTGGGCCAGTTCAT
>JANPNB010000401.1:0-2729 GCA_031427275.1 Alphaproteobacteria bacterium
GGCAAATGGGTCTTCCGAACTGGGAAGCGGGCGGGAAAGTTCCGGTGGCAGTTCCCACTTCGGGAATCGGCGCGTGAAATCATAGGCTTGGCAAAAACAGCAGCGCGAAAAAACGCTGGCGAACGGGGAACGGATTTTGGCGGAATGCGGCGGTTTTCGAGGGCAATTCAGGGCCGTCTGGCACCTTCAGATACCACCGGGAAATTGCTTATCCGCAGCTCGTCGCGCGGGGTTTGGCCGGAGCCTTTGGCGATGATGTAAACCGTGCTTACCGGCACAAGATGGAAGTCGCAAAACGTGGCGCGGACGTCGGGCAGGGCGTTCATCGAGAGCAGAAACCGGCCGTTGATCGCAGCTGCTGAGAGTTCTTGGATATCAAGGAGCCATCCCTCGGATGGCCAGAACTGACCTGATGAGAAACCGTTGGCTTTGGGGGAATTTTGTCAGCCATCGCCGTCACTCCTTATGTGTATGCCCGGACCAGACGACCTGGCCGATGATATTGATGCGGTTGGAATCGTCGTTCAAACGGGCTTCAACGGGATAGGCGAGGTTGTCGGACCGCAGCAGGAAGCCCTGGCCTTGCAGGATTTCGATCCGTTTGACGCGGGTGGCCCCGTCGATGTCGGTCAGGGCATAGATGCGCCCGGTGCGCAGTGCTTTGCGGGCCTGGTCGATCAGGGCCAGATCGCCGTCGTGCAGGCCGGGCTCCATGCTGTCGCCCCTGACCGAGACGATAACGGCATCGGAGGGGTTGACGCCGAGGCGGTTCAGCCATTCACGGCGGAAGGCGAGGGTTGCGATCAAAGCGGGATCGGCGTTTTCCGCGCCGCTGCCTGCGGAAAGCTGCACATTGCGGCGTAGAATCGCGGCGAAGTCCTCGCCGTTCAGGGCAACAGAATAAGTGGGTTGCGGCGGTGTTTCGGCAGAGGGTTTGGGCCGGAACTGATCCAGTGCGCCCGGCTGCGGCATGGTGCCATGCAGGAGCAAGCTGGTCATTGCGAGAGCCCCGGAACTGGCAACCGGCACTTCGCGCCTGCCTGTCAGGATGTAGAGAACATCAACGCCAGCCTCGGACAATAGCCGCAGATACTCGGAACCTGGTGCGCGCTTGCCAGTCTCGTAATTTATTTGGGAGTGCTTTCCAGACTTACCAATAGCCGCAAAGGCCGTCTGGCTCAGGTCCAACCGCTCACGCTCCTCCTTAAGTCGCTCAAATATGGTAGACAATCGTCAACCTTGCGCTTGACGGTAGACAAACGGCTACCTAAACTCACCAAAAGACAGGCTTGCTGCCCTTGTGAGGAATACCATGCCATCAAAAGACGATTACTTCCAGCCCGGCGCGATCTTGCACGAAGCCATCGTCGGCGCGTTCCATGCGCGCGGCGGCGGATTCCAGGCGTGGTGCAGAAGCGTCGGGCTTCAGCCGACTGCTGTGCGCAACGCCACGTTCGGCCAGTCGCGCGGGCCCCGCGGCAAGGAATTGCTGGCACTTGCCATTGAAGCGGCCGGCCCGGATTTCGTGAAGTTCACCTATGACCGCCGGATGGCGGAGGCTGCCGAGCAGATCAAGCGGGGTGCCGCGTGATGGCTGAAGGTTTCTTCAGCTCCAAGGAGGCCGCATACCTCAAAAGGGCGCGGCGAGCGTGGATGGAGTCAGAGGCCCGAGCGATCCAGGATCTCCGCGAGAGGGCGCGGGTCGATTTTATCAAGGCCGAAAGGGAAACGCCAATCCGGCGCCTGACCTGGCGGGACGTGTCGCGTATCTGTCTGCCGGGCTGGTTTATCGGTCGAGAAATCGAAGCGTTAACAGGTCCTCTGTATCGGGCAGGTCCAGATCTTGCGCAGCGACTGGAGCGGCATATTGAACGGTTTGACGATATCCAAGCCCCCGGACGGCTTGCAGGTCTGACGCGATCTGCAGCGCTCTGGCTGACGCAATCGCCCAATGACGGGCGGCAAGCCATTCCCGAACAAACGTGCCACGAGCCGACTTCTGAACCCACGCCCGATCTTTCGCCGTGGTTTGCGCCAGAATCGCGCTGGTCCGGGGAGAAAGAGTGAAGATGGCGGAAGATCAGGGGCTGGAGGTAGCCCCGGAATGGAAGATGCGCCGCTGGCTGGAGGCCACGGTGTCGGCGCCCATTCAGGTTCTGTCGCGCAAGGGGGTCGAGGCGCTGAAGCGGCTGTATCCGCCGCAGGTCCGCGACAAGACGGCCCTTTGCGCCATGGAGGCGGTCAACGCCGATTTTCACAAGTTCGACGTGTTCGTGCGCTGGCCCGCCAGCCCGGGGCAGAACGAGCCGGAATGGATCGGCCGCCCGCAGATGGTGGGGTTTCAGGATATCTATTCCGGCCAGATCCTGTCCTGGCGGGTGGATCAGTCGCCCAACAGCACCGCCGTCATGCTGGCCGCCGGCGACATGATCGAAGAGTGGGGCATTCCCAAGCATGTATTGTTCGACAACGGGCGGGAGTTCGCGGCCAAGAATGTCACCGGCGGTGCGCCGGCCCGGGGTCCTCGGCACAGACTGGATCTTCATCTCGGTTCCTCTAGGTTGTGGGTTCCGGCAGGGGCGCGGTGGCGAGCTGCAAAAGGCGGCGCGTGTGCGTCTCGCGCTGCGCTACAAGGAGCAGCTCTGCCTGGTGCGCGGCCTCGCGGCGCTTCTGGCGGGCGCGGCGCTCTTCCTGCGCGCCCCTCTGCGTCGCCCGCAGCTCATCGAGGC
>JANPNB010000402.1:0-6753 GCA_031427275.1 Alphaproteobacteria bacterium
CATAGCCTACGATCGCGTCGCTCGTGGCAGTCACATTGCCTGTCGAGTCCAGCTTCGGAACATAGAACAACTGACGATTGCCGGCTCCGTCGCCAAAAGTGGCCAAAGCATTCGTGGCCGACAGGTTGTAGACATAGCTGAAGGGCAGACCCGACCGGTGTTCCATGAAGACCGAAATGTTGGTCTTGTTGTCGCCGAAAAACTCTTTGGACCAGGAAACTCTCGCCTTGATCGAGTGCTTGATTTCGTAGTTCGAGGTAGCAAGGCCCGGATTGTTGCTGTCAGCGGTCGCCAGCTGCCCCCAGTTTGAGAAGGCCACTGAGCTGGTGCCCGGATTGACGTCTTTGGCATCGGTGTTGGTGTAGCTGATGCTGCCGTCGATCCCATTGTCCCACTTCTTGGCGAGGCTAACGGCCCAGGCGGCTTGGAAACCTTGGTCCGTGTTGGTCAGAACCAAGTCATTGCCGGTGTCATTGGATGCAACACCGGTGACGAAGAGGCCTCGCTCTGCGGCTCGGCGATAAATCGGACGACCATCGGGCGCAAAGGCCGTGGGTGTCAGGCCTGCGCGATAATCCCTCCAAAGAACGCCCTCTTTGACGTCACCTCGCAGGTAGTCCAGCGAGAATTGGTAGTCATCACCCAACCAGCCCAAATCCAGATCGGAGGAGAAGGTGAAGCTACTCTTCCATGTCTGGACCGGCTGGAAGTTCGGATCGATTCCATTGGTGCTTGCAGCTCGTTGGATATTGAGAATCGAGGGCTTGGATGGATCCAAAAGGGCCTCAATCCCTACGGGGATGTCCAGATAGTTGGTCAGTTGGGCCAGGATCGCGTTATCGGTTGTACCCGCCGCTAGGCCGCAATTGGTGTTGGTTTGGTTACGGAAGCACGAGACGCTAGCTCCCAAGACACCGGTATTCGAGAAGCTGTTGGACACCCAAACAGTCGCGGACCCGCCGGAGAACAGGCCAACGCCAGCCGAAACTCGCATGTTGCGCAGCCCAAAACCACGCGCTTCAGGTTGCCAGTCAGGCTTCCAGTCCACGCTGAGGCGCGGCAATGTCACCGACTTACCATTGAGATTTTCCGAATTGGAGAATCCATAGCGTTGGCCGAAAAAGGCGTTGGTCAGCGGTCGGTCCTGCTGTTCCAACCGTGTGTAGCGCATACCTGCGGTTACCGACAAACTCGGCGACAGGCGCAGAGTGTCCTGAGCATAGATGTTCAGGGTGTCGTAATCGAACTGCGCCGCGAGGTCCTTCTCATTGCGGAAGCCGTCGCCATTGGCATCGACAATTGCGTTTTGATAGGTGAGCTGTGTGATCGTACGGGTTTGCAAATCGGCGATACTGTTGAAGACGAATTCGCCCTCGGTGCGCTGGGCAAAGAGGTTGTAGACCTCAAGGTTTTCCTTCTCCAAGCCGCCGACCAACTCGTGATTGGCGACATTGAAGAAGACCCGGCCACGATAGGTCTGGACCGTATTTTGCAGCTCATTGGCGTGACGTGACACGTCGGGGCCAACCAGGATGCGGGTGCCGGTTCCTGAGACAGATGGATTTGCACCGATCGAGAACTGGCCGATCTCATTGATCTCATCGCCAGCGCCGGTCGCGTTGCCTGACGCTCCGGCCACAGGCGATTGCAGGGTGACAACTTCCTTCTTCGTGACTGTCAACTCAGACCGAAGGTTCTCCGTCCAGTCCGAATTGAGCTGGGCCGTATAGACTTTCAGCGCGTCGCCCTTGAGATAATAGTTGGAGTAGAGGGCGAGTTGGGTCGAGGAAGAGCGATTGCCCTCGATCAGGCGGGTGCCTTCGGTCTGCTGGTAAGTCACGGCTAAGCGGTGGTTGTCGGTGATGTTCCAATCCAGCTTCACCAGCTTCTTCTCGTCCACCTCTGGCAGGGAGAGATTGTTGAGAATCGAATTGGTCGAGTCGAGATTGAAATTATAGACCGAGGCCAGAATGCTCTGGACGCTCTGAACCTGCGCCGGTGTGATAAATGGGATGGCTGCTGCTGGGTTTCCAGCGATCACCGGCTTGCCGGATCCAACCGGCCCCGCAATGGTCCCACGCTCGGCATCAAACTTTTCATAGGACCCGAAAAAGAACAGACGGTCCTTGATGATCGGGCCGCCGAACGTGGCCGCCCAGGTCTTTTCTTTGAAGATGTTGGTGACCCTACGACCATCGGTCTCGTCACCGATGTAATCCTGGTCGGAGTATTCGCCGACCAAGGTCCCATGGAAGCTGTTCGTTCCCGACTTGGTGACCACATTGATATTGGCCCCCTGGAAGTCGTTATAGAGCACGGAATAGGGAGCCAGGTTGACCGATAGCGCCTGCACGGCGTCGGTGGAAACTGGGCTGCGCTGGGTAGGATAACCGTTAGCATTCAAGCCGAAATCATCGTTCTGCTTCACGCCATCGACGGTCAGACTGTTGTAACGATTGCTCACGCCACCGGCGATAACCGAGTCCAGGTTAGCGGGGTCGAGGGTCACGAAAGGATTGAGTCGAGCAACGTCCTTGAGATCCCGCCTTAGGCTGGGCAATTCTTGAATGTCGGCCAGACCGAAATTGCTGGTTGGGCCACCGTTTTCCTCGCGCGCCACGGCGGCTGCGGTGATGACTAACTCTTCGACTTGGTTGGACGCAAAGGTCACATCGACTTCGGCCGGAGCGCCAACGCCGACCGACTGAAGCCGAGAGGTTTCAGTCTGCCCCCCTGAAGTGGCAGATACGGTGTAAGGACCGCCCACTCGCAGTCCGCGTGCGGAGTAATAGCCGTCCGGCCCTGACACCACGGTCACCGAAGTCCCTGTCGGCACGTGAGTGATCTTGACCATAGTAGAGGCAGCGGGTTTGCCGTCTGCCCCGATGACCAGCCCGCGAATGGCCGACGTCGTATCCTGCGCATAGGCCGCCGTCGACATGCCGCAGATTAGCGCACCAAGCGCCGCCCCTTGGGCGAGCTGTCGCAATGAAAGCATCTGAAGTCCCCTTGATCAGGTCGCACTGGACCCGCGCCCCCAAGGCGCGGTCTCTTAACGGCGAGCTAATAGCCTGGAATCAAGCCTGAGGGGTAACGCTTTTGTGACAGTTGGAAAGTTCTTCAGGGTGCTGCACTAAAGACACGCATTCCAAGACCTTAGGCGTTGCAAGACCTTAGGCGTTCTAAGACCGCGCACCCCACACCTGTTTCAGGCGTGCGTCGCGCCCGCAGCCAACACGATACGCATTGTAGTGAAGGGGGTTCTTGACGGCGTAGTCCTGATGATAGCCCTCCCCCATCCAGAAGGTCGCGCTGGGCAGTATCTTGGTGGCGACAGGCCGCCCCAGCGTCTTGGCGACCTGAGCCTTGACCTGTTCGGCGGCTACCCGTTCGGCGGGGTCGGAGGTGAAGACGGCGGTGCGATAAGAAGGCCCCTGATCGCAGATTTGGCCGTTCGGATCGGTCGGGTCGATATGGCGAAAGAAGGCGTTGACCAATTGCGCATAGCTGGTCTTGGCCGGGTCATAGGTGATCTTGATCGCCTCCAAGTGACCTTCATGATTTTCGTAGTTGGGATTGGCAGATGCGCCGCCAGCATAACCCACCACCACGGCCTTCACCCCTGGGGCATGTTCGATGTCATGCTCAGCCGACCAGAAGCACCCACCTGCAAAGATGGCTGTCTTGTAGGCGTCTGCCGCAGGGGCAGTACCGGCGATGGACAAAGCCAAGGCGGCGGTCGCGACGAAGAGCGGGCGGTTCATCGTGGGCTCCAGGAAGGTCAGTTGAGAAGGGGTCGATGGCAGTTAGTTCGGCGAATTGGGTGAAGCGTTACGCCAGTTGGCGCTCAATCCAGCTTGAAGAGGCGATCTATGCTCCACCCACCTCCGCCGCGCGCGACGAGGTAGATCAACAACCCTGCCCAGCTGAGGTGGGTGGGCCACGCGGCGGGATAGACGAATATCTCAATCACCACCGTCATGCCGAGCAAGGCCAGAGCTGAGCTGCGGGTGAAGAGTCCCAGCATCAAAAGGATGGAGAATAGGTGCTCGCTATAGGTCGCCAAATGGGCAGCGATGACGGGGTCGATCAACGGCAGATGATATTCCTCCCGGAAAAGATCATAGGTGCCGTCGGTGATGTGCAACAGGCCGTCGACCTTGGTGCGGGCCGAGAGGAAGAACACCCCGGCAATGCCCCAGCGGCAGACAAGGGCGATCAAGCTCTCCGGGATCAAGCGCTGCGCCAAGGCATGCGGCGCGAAACGGGGATGGGCAGAAGACTCAGACATTCGGCTCGTCCCGTTTCAGGGTTGATTGAAGATTGGCGAAGATGCCCGCCTCAATCAGGGCAGCAAAAACCTGCCCTAGGTCAGCGCCCGGGTTCGCAGTCATGGCAGATTGCGCGGCCGTCGCGAGGCTCAACCCGCAACGACAATCTTCCAAGAATGCCAAACCGGCGGGGCAGAGATCGAGGGTCTCCACCGTGCCTTGTGGTCGGTGAATTGCGATCGCTTGAGGGGTTGAGGATAGGTCAAAAGTCTTAACCTGGTGCACCGTGCGAAGCGTGCGCCAGAGGTCTGGAGTTGCGACAGAGAAACCGGCGAATTGGACATCGGGGCGCAGCTGAACCGAAGTGGTTTCAAAATCTTCGGGGGCCAGCCCTGCCAAGACTTCAGAGGCAAGGGTTTCGACATCTTCGGCCAAGTGGGCCAAGGTCCACATTCGGTCAAGCTGGGCGAGGTCAGTCAAGAACGGCACGGCGTCGGCGGGCTCAAACCGTGACAGCCAGCCTGGAAAATGCTCGCCATAGTCTATGAGCGGCGCTTTGGTTGGCGGAAACTCTGCGGCGTGAAGCCGTGCGGCATCTCGCATCCACTCGGCACCGACCACGGCGACTACGCTTGGGAAATTGGCGACCAAGGCGTCCGTCAGGCCTTTGACGATAGTGTTGCGATAGACCGACAGGCCTGCCGCGCCTCTCTCAGGATCTGGCCACCAAGCCTCTAACCCTTCAGCGTTGCCGCTCAGAGCCCGTGTTAAGTCAGCCTGGAAGGGGTCTTCTGGCAAGCTAAGCATCCACCATAGCCGATCTGGCCGTCAGCAGATCGTTCGCGCGGTTACGCTCCGCCATCAACTCTGCAAAGTCTGGAATATTCTCGTCGCGCTCAATCAAGGTCGGGCGTGGCCCAATCCGGTCGATCAAGCGTTCATAGAGTGCCCAGACCGGCTCATCTACCGGTGCGCCGTGGGTGTCGATCAGCAGGTCGGGGCCCCAGGTTTCATCTTCTGCATGGCCCGCAAGATGGATTTCGCCAACGGCCTCGGCGGGCACGGCGTCTAGATAAGACCCGGGGTCAAAGCCCAGATTTTGGGCGCTGATATGGACATTGTTGACGTCCACAAGGAGCCCACATCCAGTAACCCGGATAAGCTCTTTGAGGAAAGCCACCTCATCCAGCTCGTGACCCTTTAGCGGCATGTAGAGCGAGGGGTTCTCGATGAGCACCTGACGTCCCAGCGCGCTCTGCATACGGTCGATATTTTCGGCAATGCGGGCCAGGGCTGTTCTGCTGCGAGGAAAGGGCAAGAGGTCGGGCGAATAGGTCCCTCGCCGCATCGACCAGGCCAGATGCTCAGAGACGACAAAAGGCTCGAACCGATCCACAAGGCGTTTCAGTGCCGCAAGGTGAATGGGGTCAGGGGGCTCGTCGGCTGCCAGCGACATGCCGACGCCGTGGAGGGATAGAGGCTTGTCCGCCCGGATGGTCTCCAGCCAAGTCAACCGAGGTCCGCCCGGGATCATGTAGTTCTCAGGGTGAACCTCGAACCAGAGACCGGCCGCTGAACAGGCCATTGCATCGGCAAAGTGCTGAGGCTTCAAGCCCAGCCCGGCGGACGGTCCCAGTTTCATAGGTCCGATCGCCAGAGCTAAGCGGCGGGGGTCAAGGACCCGTGGCCCTTGGGCGTGGTCATGGTGACGCAGGTGCCCTTGGCGACCTTCTTCCAAGCCTTGGCATCATAGTCGACTTTGGACGAACCAGCGCAGCTGGTGCCGGCACCTGCCATGCAATCATTCTGGCCAACCTTGGCTACACCATAGCACTTTTCGGTTGCGGACGGCTTGGCCATCTTGTCGGACGTCATCTTATTTTCGGCAGCATGTGCTGCCCCGGCTGCCAGGGCGAGAACGGCGGCAGCGGCGAGGCCGGATTTGGCGAAGGACATAGCTTTTCCTTTAGATTGCGTTGTGACAGTGGCGGCACCTTGCTAGGCAACCGACACTGTCCAAGTTCGGCTGGGTCTGCCGATGGTTACTCGGCAATGGCATTTTCTTTGCGCGCAAAGCCATTGTAACCTTCTCCGTTAGTGGACCGAATTCGCAAGGAGACATCCCAGCTTGGCTGCTGATCTAGAGCATCGTTTGAAAACCCTGATGCAACAAGGCCAAGCCGGTGATGTCACAGCTTGGCGCGAATTGCTGACTCTGCTGGGTCGCCAGTTGCGCGGTTACTTCTCTCGCCGAATGGACACCGGAGCGGCAGCCGATGTGGAGGACTTGGTGCAAGAAACCCTTATGGCGATCCATCGCCGCCGCATGACCTATGATGCGACCCAGCCTTTCACCGCGTGGGCCTATGCGGTTGCGCGATATAAGATGATCGACTTCTGGCGACGCAGTAAGACCCGCAAGCACGTGCCAATCGATGATGTGGCCGATTGGCTGGAGGATGGGTCGTCCGCCGAGGACGGG
>JANPNB010000403.1:0-1655 GCA_031427275.1 Alphaproteobacteria bacterium
TCGACGAGGCGCATCGCAACCGCCTGCCGATTACCGCCCATGCCACCTATGACGACTGCATCAAGCGGGTGGCCGAGTTTGGCGTGGACTGCATCGAACACGGCGGCTCGATGACGGATGAGACGATCCAGATTCTGCTGGACCGCAAGTTGCCGATTGTCACGACGTTTTCGGCCCTTGTCTTGCAGGCCAACCCTGAAATTGCCCGCGCCTTTGCGATACCCGAATGGAAGATCACCGAACGTCAGGCTGCCGTGGCCGATAAAGGACGGTTTGACGGTCTGGTACGCGCGGCCAAGGCCGGAGTTCCGATTGTGTTTGGCACCGATGCGGGCAGCCCTGCGGTTGAGCATCACCAGATAGCACCCGAACTGGCCTTTATGGTCGAGGTTGGGGTCTGCCCGAACAACCTTGATGCCTTGCGATCAATCACAGCCCGCGCGGCGGTTCTCAGCCGGATGGGCGACAAGATCGGCACGCTTGAGGTCGGCAAGCTGGCCGACCTGATCGTGGTGAACGGCAAGCCAGACCAAGATCTGAAAGCGCTGGAACGGGTCGAGATGACCTTCATCGACGGCAAGAGGATGCATTAGGCCATGACCCAAGCTTCGGCCCTGATGGCCCACCTTGCCCCGCGGATCGTGGAAGAGGACGGCTCGTTCCGCACCAAGATGCTTGGGATTGCAGCGGGCATGTCCAACGTCATCGCCATGGGGCGTGGCGACCCGGACTTTCACACCCCGCGCCATATCGTCGATGCGGCCAAGGCGGCGCTGGATGCCAACCAGCACCATTATACCGGCCCGACCGGCCTGCCCGCGCTCCGTGAGGCTATTGCCGCGAACCTCGCCGCCGACTACGGGCTGAGCTATTCGGCGGATGAGATCATCGTGACGGCCGGGGTGCAGGAATCCATCATGCTGTGCATGCTGGGTCTGGTTTCGGCGGGCGATGAAGTGCTGATCACCTCGCCGCGTTTTACCACCTATGATACGGCGGTGCATCTGTGCGGTGGCATACCGATCCCGGTACCGACCCATGAGAAGGACGATTTTGCGCTGGACGTGACCGAGATCGAGGCGCGAATCACCCCGCGCACCCGCATGTTCGTCATGGTCTCGCCCAACAACCCGACGGGGGCCGTGACGCCGCCCGAGGTGATCCGTCAGATCGCGGCGCTGGCGGTGAAGCATGACATTCTGCTGATCGCAGACGAGATCTATGCCAAGCTGATCTATCCTGGCAGCACGCATCTGTCGCTGGCCTCGCTGCCGGGAATGAAATCACGCACCATCACGCTGAACGGTTTTTCCAAGACCTATGCGATGACGGGCTGGCGGGTTGGTTACATGGCCGCGCCCTTGGACTTTGTCGAAAAGCTGACCGAGCCGCGCCATACGCTGTCGATCAACACCTGCACCGTTTCGCAGTTTGCAGCCCTTGCCGCGCTGACCGGCCCGCAAGAAGATTTCGCGGCGATGTACCGCGCCTATGACGAACGCCGCCTGTATCTGATGGGCGCGCTGAAAGAGGCGGGCCTGAGTTTCGGTCATCCGGGCGGGGCGTTTTACATCTACACCAACATCTCGTCGACCGGCATGGCGGCACCGGCCTTTTGCGAGGGGCTGTTGCGCGAAACCGGGGTGATGCTGTTC
>JANPNB010000404.1:0-2427 GCA_031427275.1 Alphaproteobacteria bacterium
GATTGCGTCGCCGGCAAGCTGAAAGAGAGCTACGACGGCGGGCGCGTGAGCGGCGAGGGATTTGTCCCCGCGCGCTGGGTGCCTGACCGGACGGCACCGGCGAGGTTTTGGCGGCGGCGAGGTCCACCATAGCCTCGGTGAAGTACCTGAAGGACCGCACAGCGCCCGGTTTGGTTTTGCGCCCCATGACTTCGCGGCTCACGCTCAGCTGCTCATCAAGGGTGAGACGGCACTCATCCTTCCATTTCCGAGCTTCGGCCATATCGACCTGTCTGCCGATCCTTGAACTCGGGCCGGTGATGCCGGACACGGGATCGGCACCCATGGCGGCCAACAGCTGCTCACGCTCGGTTGGGGCGTCACTAGCCGGATTGGTCTGCTGGACAGCGCCTGCATGTTCCGATTGGACTGACCCGGGTTGCAGGGCACCTAATGCGCTTTTTCGAATGGCCCCGAAAGCTTCAGCCTTCGACTTGTGCACGGTTGATGACGGATCCTTGGTGGTTCTTGATGGTTCGGCGGAACCAGCGTTCCGATTAAACGGCCGCGCCGTTCCGGGTAAGGTGTCGTCACGTTCCGGGCGGAATGCCATTCCCGGAACCTCATTCCCGGCACGCTGTTCCGGGTTGGACATGAGAATCTGATAGGTGTTGCAGCCACCGCGGCCCCATCCGACCTGCGTTTTCAGCCAGCCATCCGCTTCAAGCCGTCGCACGATATTGCGCGCGCCTCGCTCGGTGACACAGGCCTTTGCCGCGATGGTCGCCATAGCGGGCCAGCAACGACCAGCGTCATCGCAGAAATCGGCGAGGGCGAGCAGCACCAAGCGTTCCGCGCCGTTGGACGGCCCTTTGTCCCAGACCCAAGCCATCACACGAACGCTCATCGGCCATCCTCCCAAACCAGGTTGAAGGCGGGGTCAAACCGTACAGCGGCGGTACCCGTTGCGCCTTGGCGTTGCTTGGCGACGATGATCTCGAGCCGGTTGCGCACCCGCTCCATGGCGGCCTGCCAGTCGCCCAGCGCATCGAAGTCGTGATCGTCGGGCTTTTCCTGTTCGAGGTAATATTCGTCACGGTAGCAAAACAGGACGGCATCAGCGTCCTGCTCCAACTGACCGGATTCGCGCAGCTCTGGCAGCATCGGGCGTTTGTCGTCACGCTGCTCAACCTGGCGCGACAATTGCGACAGCGCGATCACCGGCACATTCAGCTGCCCGGACAGGGCCTTCAGGGCGATACTGATTTCGGTGATCTGCTCATAGCGCCCCTTGGCCTGGGATCGCAGAAGCTGCGCGTAGTCGACGATCAGCAGTCGCATCGCGCCGTCCATTGCCCTCTGCACCTGCCGGGCCCCGGCGCACAGCGCGCCGATGTCGGAATACTGGCGGGGCAGAAAGGTGATCGGCAACATGGCCACGCCTTCCGTCACCTGCTTCAACCGCTCCCCCTGCGATTGGGTGAAGGTGCCGCGCCGAAGTGAGGCGTAGCTGACAGCATGGCCAGATTGCGCCGTCGCCTCGGACAGCGCGCGCATTGCCATCGCTTCGGGGTTCATTTCCAGACTGGCGATCACCACGCCATGCCCAGCGCGGGCGGCGTTCAGCGCGATGGACAGAGCAATGCCGGTTTTGCCCATGCTGGGTCGGCCGCCGAGGATGATCAGTTCGCCCGGATAGAACCCCCCAAGGATCTCGTCGAGCGCGCCGATACCGGAGGCGATACAATCCCCAGTCCTGCCGTGATAAGCGTCATGCGCCTGCTCCAGCGCCAAAGTCGTCGCCTTCAGCATCGACACCGGAGCGACCCGCCCATCGGCATCGGCCACGAGGAGCAGCGCGGCCTCCAAACGGGCTGCGATCTGGTCGGCTTTGTCTTCACCCTGCGTGATCGCCTGATGTGCGGCGCCCATAGCGGCCACGATCTGCCGCTTCTGCCGAAGGTCAGCCAACATAGCAACGTAATCGTCCGCTGCATAAGCACTGATCGATGCGCCCGCCAATCGGACAAGATATGTGCCGCCACCCAGTGACGCGAGGCCTTCATCGCCCGCCATGGCGACATGCATGGTCACGGGTGAGACCAGTTCGCTCGCCTTGGCCTTGCGTTCAGCAACCTCAAAAATGCGTTGGTGGACCGGATCGAAGAACAGGCTGGCCCCACCCCGCCGCGCGATGCGGGGGATGATCTCAGCATTCAACAAAGCCGCGCCCAGAAGCTGCTGCTCAGCCTCGATGCTCGCCGGTTCGGCTAGGTGCATCATGCTTCCGGAAGTTCCGTCCGGCATCCAGCCAAACATCAGCTATAGTGCGGGCGAGCCATTCAAGCGGGACCGGAAACTCCTTTGCCAACGGACTTGACCGACCGCCCCGATCTGGGCCAACCGCCTGCATCACCGTCAAAGTGAATTCCTGCATGCTTTTCAAGG
>JANPNB010000405.1:0-2479 GCA_031427275.1 Alphaproteobacteria bacterium
GGAAAACTTCGCGACTAGCCGTTAAGCCTGTCCGATGACCGGGCATCGGATAGGGTGAATCATGCCTATTTGGTTAGATCTGACCACCGCCAATTGTCCGATCCGACGGCGAGACGAAGACGACCTCGCGACGTACTGAGAGACATCAGTATCAGGCCGCGCGCCGCTTGGGTCCGACACTCAGGCGGCGCAAATGCCACCTCCCACATGATCGCCTCGCGTACGGCGGCTAAGCCTTTGCCCTCTTCACCGGGCCCCTGCACCCAATCGCCGTTCCAGACCAAAAGAGTCTGCCCAGCAGAAGCGGCAGCTGCCGCCAGCACGATATGATCTTTGCGTAGAGCGCTCTGCACCCGCCGCGCCATATCACACGCCCCGCCGGTCGGGCCATCATCGGCGGCCACGGCACCAGCCAACTCGCCCTCGCCGAGACTTACGCCCGTCCCGGCCGTCTCGGAGAGCGCTCGGACGGACACTTCAGTCTTCTGACCCTGAGCCTTGGGCACGGGACGAGCGATCTCTACCTTGAGCGAAGGTATGTCGGGTGGTGGCGCTGATGCCTCAGCGACAGGTTGGCGGGTGCGCGCAAAGCGCGGCAGATCGACAAGAACCACTGTCACGGCTGTTGAAGGCTCAATCGGGACGGGATCGGTCTGCGCGGTTATGAAGCCCAATAAGATCGCGGCATGGATCGCAAGGCTCAATCCTACGCTAAGCAGGCGGTTGGTCCGCATCCTTCGCCAAAGCTGATCCAGTGCCATTTAATCCACGAAGCCTCGTCACCAGCGTAGATAACGCGCCTAGACCATGAAGGTGCCACAGCCAGATAGAGCCCGACGGTGCCCAGGGTAGGAAAGTCATCCGCGTTGGTCCCCGCAGGTGCCGCTCAGAATAATGCCAATCAACTCTCTTTGACCGGCAATCGGCACAATGGCGCTTCCCCTGCCAGAGCCTCATCGTTAGACCTTGCCTATCGAGGCCGGGCAGGCTCGACTGTGGCGGGGCAAGTATGAAGCGCAAAATGCGCCTGAACATCGCGGCGATGGCGTTGGCTCTGACCACTCTGGGCGCGCACGCATTCGCCGGGGTGCCCCAGGTGATGAGTACGCAAGATGCTCAGGCCTATGCCCAAGCCTTTCAGAGCGTCGATCGCGGTGACTTCGTTGATGCGACGCTGAAGACCCTGGATATCACGGACCCTAGCTTGAACGGCTATGTCGCCTTTGGTCAGCTGATGCATCCCAAGGCTCACACCTCTAGCTATGAAGAACTGAGCGGATGGCTCGGTCTCTATGGTGAATTGCCGCTCGCCGAGCGTGTCGCCGGTCTCGCGGCGAAGCGGAAGACTGCGGCGGACACTCCCCTCCCTACCCCCGCACTGAGCGGCCCAGACTGGGCCAAAGTTGAACTGGTGCCGCCTGGAACCGGCGGACCTTTTGATCGCGACAATGCGCGTTTGGCGCGGCTCGCCTTCTATGCCGGCGACACGCGCAAGGCCCTGGACCTGGCTAAGGCTGTCGGTGATCGCTGGATCGCAGGCATGGCGGCCTATCGGTTGAAGCAGTATTCCGCCGCCGAGCATCAACTCTCGGGTCTAATTGCCGATGGTTCACAGGATGTCTGGGTTCGGGCCGGCGCTGCCTACTGGGCTGCGCGCGCAGCGGGAGCTCAGGACGGGCAAGACAGAGCCAGTGTCTATCTGCGCCAAGCGGCCAGTGCGCCTACTACCTTTTACGGCATGATTGCGGAGCGTCAGAGCACACTCAACGACCTTGGACAGCCCTTGCCCTTTGTTGATGGACCCGTTGCCGGGCGCATGCTGATACGGGCCACCTATGCTCCCAAAAGCGATGTGGACCTCGGACGCTTCGTCATCAATGACCCACGTGCACACCGCGCCGCCGCCCTGGCGCAAATCGGTCGAGCCGATGACGCGGCCGCAGAGCTGCGGGCTGGATTGTTTCTGGCCAAGTCCCCGGCTGAGCAGAGCAATTGGTCGGCACTGGCTGCCGCCCTGAATGCAGCTCTGGACGACAAACCAGCCTATCTGGGCCCGGCCGCGCCAGATCGTGATTTTGACTATCCGACACCTAGCCTCAATCCCCGCCAGGGGTTCACCGTACCCAAGGCTCTTGTCTACGCCATTGTGCGTCAGGAAAGCCGTTTCCGCCCCGGGGTCGTCAGTCCGGCTGGCGCGGTGGGCTTGATGCAGCTGATGCCCGGCACAGCCGCCCACGCCAGCGGAAATGCTCGGTTTCAAACCGATGCGAGCGCCCTATTCGACCCCAGTTTGAACCTGAAGATCGGCCAAGACTACGTGTCTTGGCTAATGAGCCAGGGCGTCGGATACGATATCCTGCGCACCGTTGCGGCTTATAACGGCGGTCCAGCGACCCTGCAGAAAACCGCCCAAATGCTGGGCGAGGACGACGAAAGCCTGATGGTCATTGAGTGCATGCCCGCGCCGGAGACCCGCGAC
>JANPNB010000406.1:0-12538 GCA_031427275.1 Alphaproteobacteria bacterium
CCCGCGAACTCCGCGCCAAGAACCACATGAAGATCATCTCTCTCGCGCCCGAGGTGCTGTAATGGCCGCGAAGATTAAAAAAGGGGACCGCGTCATGGTCCTGGCCGGTAAGGACAAGGGCCGTCAAGGCAATGTCCTGCAGGTCTTGCCGAAGGACGAACGCGTTGTGGTGGAAGGCCTGAACATGGTTCAGCGTCATACCCGCCCCAGCCAAGGTGATCCCCAGGGCGGTATCAAACATAAGGAAGCGGCGCTTCACGTCTCGAACGTGGCGATCGTGGATTCCAAGGGCAAGCCGACCCGCGTCGGTTTCCGGGTCGAAGGCGATACGAAGGTTCGTGTCGCTAAGACAACCGGCGAGGTGATCAATGGCTGAGCAAGCTTATGAGCCGCGACTGAAGACCGAATATCGCCAGCGCATCCGCGCGGTGATGAAGGAGCAGTTCGCCTATTCCAACGAGATGCAGATCCCCAAGTTGGACAAGATCGTCCTGAACATGGGCATTGGCGAAGCGGTCAATGACTCCAAAAAGGTCAATGCTGCTATCGCTGATCTGGCAGCCATTGCCGGCCAGAAGCCCATGCCGACCAAGGCGCGCAATTCCATCGCCGGCTTCAAGCTGCGCGAAGGCATGGTGATTGGTGCCAAGGTGACCCTGCGCAAGGATCGGATGTATGAGTTTCTGGACCGTCTGATCACCATTGCCTTGCCGCGGGTGAAGGATTTCCGGGGCCTAAAGCCGACGTCGTTCGACGGGCGTGGCAACTACGCCATGGGTCTGAAGGAGCACATCGTGTTCCCAGAGATCAACTATGACCAGATCGATCAGATGTGGGGCATGGACATTATCGTCACCACGACTGCGAAAACCGACGATGAAGCACGCGCGCTTCTCAAGGAATTCCAGTTCCCGTTCGTCACCGCTCAAGCGTAAGCGGCGGGAAGGAAAGAACAAATGGCCAAGAAGAGCGCCGTAAATCGCAACCAGCACGTCAAGGCGCTGGTTAAGCAATACGCTAGCAAGCGTGAAACGTTGAAGGCGGTCGCCAACAACGAAAGCCTGCCGCTTGAGGAGCGCTTTGAAGCTCGCCTCAAGCTCGCTGAGCTGCCGCGCAACTCGTCGAAGACCCGTATTCGCAATCGCTGCGAAATTTCTGGTCGTCCGCGGGCCTATTATCGCAAATTGAGAATGAGCCGGATCGCCCTGCGCGACCTGGGTTCGGCCGGGATGATCCCGGGTCTCGTCAAGTCGAGCTGGTGAGGAGGGTCCAATGGTGAACGACCCCGTTGGCGATATGATCGCCCGCATCAAGAACGCTGCAATGCGCGGTCGTTCGAAGGTTTTGTGCCCGGCCTCGAAGATGCGTGCGCGCGTTCTCGATGTGCTGGCCGATGAAGGCTACATCCGTAGCTATCATCTGGTGCAGACGCCTGGTGCATTCCCGGAATTTGAGATTGAGTTGAAGTACTTTGATGGCCAGCCCGTCATCGTCGAAATCAGCCGGATCTCGAAGCCAGGCCGTCGTGTCTATTCGTCGATCGGCGATCTCAAGCCCGTTAAGAATGGCCTGGGTATCTCGATCTTGTCGACGCCCAAGGGCGTAATGTCGGACGCAGCGGCGCGTGACGCCAATGTGGGCGGCGAAGTCCTGTTGCGGGTCTACTAAGATGTCGCGGATTGGAAAAAAAGCGGTCCCGGTGCCTGCGGGCGTCACAGTGACCATCGAGGGCCAAACGGTCGGTGTGAAGGGACCTAAGGGTCAACTCTCCTGGACGGTGGCCGAAGAGATTGATGTCAAGCAGGAGGGGGGCGAATTGACCCTTTCCAAGCGTGTGGAAAGCCAGCGGGCGCAAGCCATGTGGGGTCTGTCGCGCACCTTGGTCGCCAATATGGTTCAGGGCGTGACCCAGGGCTATGAAGAGACCTTGGAGTTGGTTGGCGTTGGTTATCGTGCTGCCATGAAGGGCCAAGCGCTCTCGTTGCAGCTCGGCTTCAGCCACGATGTGGATGTTCCGCCACCAGCGGGTATCACCTTCGTTGTTCCGAAACAGACTGAAATCAAAATCAGTGGCATCGACAAGCAGGTCGTGGGGGAAATCGCCTCCCAGATCCGCCGCATCCGTCCGCCGGAGCCCTACAAGGGCAAGGGTGTTCGTTATGCTGGCGAGCAGGTTCGCCGCAAGGAAGGCAAGAAGAAATAGGCCATGGCTCTTTCTCCTCGAGACTCCGCCAAGCGCCGCGCAGAGCGCAATCGTATTCGCCTCAAGGCGTTGTCCAATGGGCGTCCGCGCCTGTCGGTCTTCCGTTCGGCCAAGAACATCTATGCTCAGGTCATTGACGACGAGCACGGTGTGACCTTGGCTCAGGCTTCGTCGCTGGAAGGCGACAAGGCTGCGAAGGGATCCGATAAGGACGCCGCAGCCCGCGTTGGTGCCCTGGTTGCCCAGCGCGCTGTCGAGAAGGGCGTCAAGGATGTCGTGTTTGATCGCGGCGGTTACATCTATCACGGACGGGTCAAGGCCCTGGCCGACGCCGCGCGCGAAGCCGGCTTGAACTTCTAGAGGTACGCAGATGGCTCGTGGAAATTCACAAGGCGGCGGCGGTGAAGGCAATCAACGGCGCGGTCGCGACCGGGGTGGCCCGGCTGCTGAAGAACGTGCCGACTCCGACATTGTCGAGAAGTTGGTGCACATCAATCGCGTCGCCGCGACGGTAAAGGGTGGTCGTAGGTTCTCCTTCGCTGCGCTGATGATCGTTGGCGATCAAAAGGGCCGCGTCGGCTTTGGCCACGGCAAGGCGCGCGAAGTGCCTGAAGCAATTCGCAAGGCCACCGAAGAAGCCAAAAAGTCTATGATCCGCGTGCCGCTTCGTGAAAGCCGCACCTTGCACCACGATGGCAATGGCCGTTGGGGTGCAGGCAAGGTGATGGTTCGTGCGGCTCCGGCCGGTACGGGCGTCATTGCGGGCGGCCCAATGCGCGCCGTCCTTGAAACCCTGGGCGTGCAGGACGTTGTCGGCAAGTCGGTCGGCTCGTCGAACCCCTACAACATGGTGCGTGCGACATTTCAGGCGTTGAAGGCTCAATCTTCACCCCGGCAGGTCGCCAATAAGCGCGGCAAAAAGGTCAGCGACATTCTCGGCCGTAAGGCAGACGCTGCGGCCGTTGCTGCGGCTGACGGAGAATAGACATGGCTAAGGTGATCGTACGTCAAACGGCGAGCCCCATTCGCCGCACCAAGGACCAACGCGCAACCCTGTCGGGCTTGGGACTGAATAAGATCGGTCGCGTTTCGACTCTCGAGGACACGCCCTCGGTTCGCGGCATGATCGCTAAGGTGCAGCACATGGTTGAGGTTCTCGACCAGTAGATTTATCCCTCCTATCAAGGGGGGCAGGTCGGCTTGCCGACCGAGGGTGGGGAAGCCTTGAAACAATCCCACCCGTCTGGCGCGTCGCGCCATCCATCCTCCCCATGAAGGGGAGGGGGGTGTTTACAAGCCGAGTCGGGGGTTTCCCCGGCGATTGATCTCCAAGGAGAGGCGTCACATGACTAAGCTCAATGAGCTATCCCCCCGTTAGGGTTCCACCAAAAACCGTATGCGCGTTGGCCGCGGCCCGGGTTCGGGCAAGGGCAAGACCGCTGGTCGCGGCGTAAAGGGCCAAAAGGCGCGTTCCGGCGTGGCCATTGCTGGCTTCGAGGGCGGCCAGATGCCGCTCCACATGCGCATGCCCAAGCGCGGCTTCAACAATCCTAATGCGCTGAAGTTCGCTGAAGTGAATCTGTGGCGTTTAGAACAAGCCATCGCCGCCGGTAAGCTCGACGCGAAGAAGCCGATCGACGCGGCAGCGTTGATCGCCTCAGGCATCGTGCGTCGCGAGCTCGACGGCGTGCGTTTGCTGGCTAAGGGGGAACTGACCTCCAAGCTCAACATCACCGTCTACAGCGCTTCGGCAACCGCCAAGGCTGCCGTGGAAAAGGCTGGCGGTTCCATCACGACCACCGCCCCCGTCGATAGCGGCGAGCCCAAGGGCAAGTTGCAAAAGAAGATCAAGGCTTAAGCTTTCCCCTCTCCTTCGGGGGACGGGCAGGTCGGCTTGCCGACCGAGGGTGGGGAAGCCTTCAGACAACTCCACCCGACTGACGCTTCGCGCCATCCACCTCCCCATGAAAGGGGAGGTATGTCGCAATTGGGTGACAGGACGCTTCGCAGCCCCTATCTACGACCGGACTTAACGCAAAGGGTTCCCTATGGCTTCGGCCGCCGAGCAACTCGCCGCCAATATGAATGTCGGAGCCTTTCAAAAGGCCACCGAACTTCACAAGCGGCTCCTGTTCACCTTGATGGCCTTAGTGGTCTTTCGGTTGGGAACCTATATCCCGATCCCCGGCATCGATACGGTGGCGTTTGCGGCGGCCTTTGAAGGTCAATCCAAGGGCATCTTGGGCATGTTCAACATGTTCTCGGGTGGCGCGGTGTCGCGCATGGCTATTTTTTCCCTAAACGTCAGCCCCTACATCTCTGCCTCGATCATCGTGCAGCTCTTGGGATCGGTCTATCCGCCCTGGGAAAAGTTGCGCAAAGAGGGTGGGGAAGCCGGCCGCAAGACGCTCAATCAATATACCCGCTACCTCACCGTGGTCTTGGCCCTGCTGCAATCCTTCGCCATTGCCAGCGGCCTGCAATCAAGCCCCGGCTTGGTAAGCAATCCGGGCCCGTTCTTCCTGGCCTCTACCGTGGTCACCCTGACCGGCGGCACCATGTTCCTAATGTGGATGGGCGAGCAGATCACCAGCCGAGGCGTCGGCAACGGTGTGTCTCTGTTAATCTTCGCTGGCATCGTGGCTAACCTACCGCAGGGGGTTTTCCAACTTTTCTCGGTTATGCAAACCGGCCAAATGTCGAGTTTCGGCGGCATTATGATTATCTTCGTAGCGGTCGCCGCGATCCTGGCCATCGTGTTCATGGAGCGGTCGCAGCGCCGCCTTTTGGTGCAATATCCCAAGCGCCAGCAAGGCAATAGGATGTTCGGCGGGGATACGTCCTTCATGCCGTTGAAGGTCAATACCGCCGGAGTCATCCCGCCGATTTTTGCGTCGTCCTTGCTCCTTCTGCCGACTACGGCGATGAGCTTTTTGGCCACCGCAAACCTGCCGGGATATATGCAGTGGCTGCCAGGTGCCATCGGGCAACTGCAGCACGGGCAACCGCTGTTCATGCTGCTCTATGCGGCGCTGATCATTTTCTTCTGCTTTTTCTATACCTCCATCGTCTTCAATCCTGAAGACACCGCTGAGAACCTGCGCAAGTACGGCGGCTTCCTGCCCGGTATCCGGCCAGGCAAACGGACGGCTGAGTATCTTGATTTCGTCTTGACCCGCCTGACGGTGATTGGCGCGGCCTATATTACCATCGTCTGTTTGGTGCCTGAGGTGTTGATCAGCTATTTCAAAGCGCCATTCTATCTCGGCGGCACATCGATCCTCATTGTGGTCAGTGTCACCATGGATACGGTGACCCAGATCCAGTCACATCTACTTGCGCATCAGTACGAAGGC
The DNA here is from genome assembly GCA_031427275.1 of Alphaproteobacteria bacterium. GTDB lineage: Bacteria > Pseudomonadota > Alphaproteobacteria > Caulobacterales > Caulobacteraceae > Phenylobacterium. The sequence goes on from JANPNB010000406.1 coordinate 5,560, forward strand.
CTAATCAAGAAATCCAAACTGCGTGGGGGGCGTGCGCGCTGATTTGGTGCGCGCCGTCGGTTTAGCCTCGGCCATGGGGATGGTCGGTGGGGGAGGGGTATTGCGATGAATTTGATCCTGTTCGGACCGCCGGCGGCGGGCAAGGGCACTCAGGCCAAGCGTTTGGTGGATACCCGCCAGATGGTTCAGTTATCCACCGGGGATATGCTGCGTGCGGCCATCGCCTCCGGCTCAGAATTAGGTAAGCGGGTCGAGGGCGTTATGCAGCGCGGCGAGTTGGTTACCGATGAGATCGTTATTGCGCTGATCGAAGAACGCCTACCTGAGGCTGAGGCGGCGGGTGGAGCAATCTTCGACGGCTTCCCCCGCACATTGGCGCAGGCCCAGGCGCTTGACGCCATGTTGGCTAAACGTGGATCCAAAATAGACCTGGTGGTTCGGCTCAAGGTCGATGACAAGGCCCTAACAGAACGTGTGGCGGGTCGATTCGCCGAATCGGGCCGTGCCGATGACAACCCCGACAGCTTCAAAGTGAGGCTGGTGGCCTACAACGAACAAACCGCCCCTTTGCTGCCCTACTATCAGGACCAGAAAAAGCTGGTGGCGGTCGATGGTATGGCCCCCATCGACACCGTTGCGGGCGCGATAGACAAGGCGCTCTCTGCCTTGAAGTGATTGAACTGCGGATTGTGGCCCAGGTTACGTAAATCCTTCATTTTCCGGGGTATCCGGCATTGACGGAAACGCAACTATCCCTATAACGGGCCGCTTCCGCGAAACGCGCGAGGGACGTGCTGGCCAGGATTGAGGGCCAGCGCGCCGTTCGCGCATCTCTGCGTGACTAGGAGAATATCAAACGTGGCCCGTATCGCCGGCGTAAACATACCAACGAACAAGCGCGTAGTGATCGCGCTGCAGTACATCCATGGCATCGGCCAGGCGAAAGCCGCCGAGATTGTCAGCAAGGTTGGAATCGAGGCTCCGCGCCGCGTCAACCAGTTGACTGATGCTGAGGTGCTGCAAATCCGCGAAACCATCGACCGCGACTATACGGTCGAGGGAGATCTTCGTCGGGAAACCGCAGTCAACATCAAGCGTCTGATGGACTTGGCCTGCTATCGCGGCCTACGTCACCGTAAGGGCCTCCCGGTCCGTGGTCAGCGCACTCACACCAATGCTCGTACCCGCAAGGGTCCGGCCAAGCCGATCGCCGGCAAGAAGAAGTAAGAGAGCTCAGCGATGGCCAAGGAACCGGCGCGCGTTAAACGGCGCGAACGAAAGAACATTACGTCGGGCGTTGCGCATGTGAATGCCTCGTTCAACAACACCATGATCACCATCACCGATGCCCAGGGCAACGCGATCTCGTGGTCGTCAGCTGGCACGATGGGCTTTAAGGGGTCGCGCAAATCGACTCCCTACGCGGCCCAGATGGCCGCAGAGGACGCCGGCAAGAAGGCGGCTGAGCATGGTGTGAAGACTTTGGAAGTCAACGTCTCGGGTCCAGGTTCTGGACGTGAGTCGGCGCTCCGCGCGTTGCAGTCTGTGGGTATGACCATCACCACCATTCGCGACGTTACACCCATGCCGCACAACGGTTGCCGCCCGCCCAAGCGCCGGCGCGTCTAGCGTACTGAAGTACGGCACTATCCTAACGTCGGGTCGCGTTTTCCGCGTCCGGCGATCCTGCGTTTGAGGGACATCTATCCGTGATCGAGAGAAACTGGAACGAACTCATCCGTCCCGAAAAGCCGATGATCGAACTTGGAGCCGATGCCAACCGTAAGGCGCGTCTGGTGGCTGAGCCTCTCGAGCGTGGCTTTGGTGTGACCTTGGGTAATAGCTTGCGTCGTGTGTTGCTGTCGTCGCTGCAAGGCGCGGCCGTAACGGCGGTGCAAATCGACGGCGTCGTGCATGAGTTTTCGTCGCTGGAAGGTGTCCGCGAAGACGTCGTCGACATCGTCTTGAACATCAAGCAACTGGCGTTGCGGATGCACGCCGAAGGCCCAAAGCGTATGACGCTGAAGGCGACCGGACCCGGCGCTGTGACAGCCGGTCAGATCGACGTCGGCTCCGACATCGAAATCCTGAACCCCAACCACGTGCTCTGCACCCTGGATGACGGTGCCACCGTGCGCATGGAATTCACCGTGCAGAACGGCAAGGGTTATGTGCCTGCTGAACTGAACCGCCCTGAAGATGCCCCCATTGGCTTGATCTCGGTGGACAGCCTCTATTCGCCAGTCAAACGCGTCGCCTACCGTGTCGAGCCGACCCGTCAGGGCCAGAGCCTCGACTACGATAAGCTGGTCATGGAAGTCGAGACCAATGGCGCGATCTCGCCGGTCGACGCCGTGGCCTATGCCGCGCGCATCCTGCAAGACCAACTGCAGATCTTCATCACCTTCGAAGAGCCGAAGAAAAAGGTCGAGGGCGAAGCCAAGCCGGAGTTGCCATTCAACCCGGCGCTGTTGAAGAAGGTCGACGAACTCGAGCTTTCAGTTCGTTCGGCCAACTGCCTGAAGAACGACAATATCGTCTATATCGGCGACCTGATCCAAAAGACCGAAGCCGAGATGCTCCGCACCCCTAACTTTGGTCGCAAGTCGCTGAACGAGATCAAGGAAGTGCTGGCTGGCATGAACCTGCATCTCGGTATGGATGTGCCCAACTGGCCGCCTGAAAACATCGAAGATCTGGCCAAGAAGTTCGAAGACCAGATGTAATTCCCGGAGCGCGACCCCAGGTCGCGATCCTTAGTTTTTTGCGAATTTGGGGCGCGTCGCGAGACGCCCCGCTCTCTAGGAGACGATCTCATGCGCCACGGTTCCGCGCACCGCAAACTAGGCCGCACCAGCGCCCACCGTACGGCTATGTTCGCCAATATGGCGGCTAGCCTGATCAAGCACGAGCAAATCGTGACCACCTTGCCCAAGGCCAAAGAACTGCGCCCGGTCGTTGAGAAGCTGGTGACCCTGGCCAAGCGCGGCGATCTGCATGCCCGTCGTCAGGCGATCAGCAAGGTCCGTGATGTCGAGCAGGTCGGCAAGCTTTTCGCCACCATTGGTCCTCGCTACAAAGAACGCATGGGCGGTTACACCCGCGTCCTGAAGGCTGGATTCCGCTACGGCGACAATGCGGCCCTGGCCGTCATCGAATTTGTTGATCGCGATCCGTCCGAAAAGGGCAAGGACTCCGGACCAGACCAGAACGCTGGCTTCACCGAAGACTAAGGTCGCCAATTGCCGCAAAAGTTTCGAGCCTCGGACGGCAACGTCCGGGGCTTTTTGCGTTCGGGCCAATACTGAGTCAGGATGATCTCTAGAACAATGGGATCGGGACTCGTCATGGCGTTTGACACCTCGGAGCTCCGCCTCTGGCCCGACGGTCCGCCGCGAACCCTGCCCGATGTCGGCCCCGAGAGTGCTTATCGGTCCCAGAGCGGCGTGGCGGCGGGGACCACTATGCTGCGAAACGTCATTGATCCGACCCTTACGGTATTCCAACCCCGAGCCGACAAGGCCAACGGCGTCGGCGTTATCATCTGCCCCGGTGGCGGATGGCGGATCCTGGCTTGGCAGCATGAGGGGATTGATCTCGCCAATTGGTTGGCCGAACGGGGCTACACTGCCTTCCTGCTGAAGTACCGGGTGATGGCCACGCCCGCAGACGACGCGCACTTCTTTGGCCAAATCGCGAAGATGGGACGCAATTCAGCCGCGCCTGTTCCCGCCGCGGTCGCACCCCGTGCGCTTAAGGATTTGATCGGCGATGATGCCACGCGCTATGCCCGCGAAATCGCGGCCGAGGATGGCCACCGCGCGCTGGAAATTGTGCGGGCTCAGGCTAGTAATTGGGGCGTGGAGCCACACCGTGTTGGGATGATCGGCTTCTCCGCAGGGGCTTTCCTGACGATCGACGTCGCTATGCATCCGCAAGGTCCGCCGCTGGTCTTCGTCGCGTCGATCTACGGGGGCGAGACCGGGGGGCGGCCGATCCCAGCCGGTGCCCCACCACTATTCGCCGCCGTGGCCCAGGACGATCGCCGGTTCTTCAAGATCGTCGAGGGGCTCTATGCCGATTGGTCCAATGCCGACCTTCCCTCGGAACTGCATATTTTCTCCAAGGGCGAGCACGGGTTTGGCATGGTCAAGCAGGGCCTACCGGTGGATCGGTGGATCGACCTGCTCGGCGACTGGTTGGCCGATCAAGGGTTGGCTTAGTCATGACATTCCAAGCCTATATCGACAATATCCATGCCAAGACCGGCAAGACACCCGCCGACTTCAAAGCGTTAGCAGAGGCCAAGGGCTTGCTTGTCCCCGGCACCAAGGCCGGACAAATCACAACCTGGCTGAAGGAAGAGTTTGGCCTAGGCCACGGCCATGCCATGGCCATCTATGCCACCTTCAAGGGCAAGAGCTCATAGACGAGGCGGAACCCAATTCAAAGGGTTCATCGCCGAGATCGGCTTGACATTTAATTGCGATAATATAGAAATATTGGCAATACCGCAAACAATAGGACAGGCCTTATGGCTCATTTGAGTTCCGCGCTCTTCTATCGCGATCCCCGTGCCGCCTTGGCGTGGCTTGAAAAGGCCTTTGGGTTTGAGGTCACCATGCTGATCGAGACGGCAGACGGCGATGTCGCCCACTCCCAAATGACCTATGGCCCAAGCATCATAATGGTGGGTTCTGAATGGTCTGCTGATCACCAAAGCCCAGCCTCGGCAAACGGGCGCAATACGCAAGCCGTCCATATTCAGATTGATGTCGATATAGACGCGCACTGCCAGAGGGCGCGCGATGCCGGGGCAGTCATCGTCGCTGAGCTCGAAGATCAGTTCTACGGTGACCGCACCTATCGTTGCCGTGATCCGGAGGGCCACATTTGGACGGTTTCACAGACAGTAAAGACAGTTAGCCGAGAGGAAGCAGAAGCGGCTACAGGCCTAAAAATCACGGGTTGGATGTGATGAAGTTCGATCTTGAAACCACCTACCTAAGCCTCAGCGGCCGGGGTGGCGTCGTTCAGCACTATGGCGGTGAGGCGTTTTGGCAGACCATCGACAGCAATACTGACCTGCTATCGACGCTCATCATCGTCTCTCCTGCCGACTCCGATTGGCCACACTGGGAGATGCACCCTGAGGGCGACGAGATATTGGTCATGCTGGAGGGCACTCAAACCCTCATCTTGGACTGTGGCGGTGAGGTCACTGAGCAAGTCATGAGACCAGGATCAACTGTCGTTGTGCCCGCCGGTGTGTGGCACCGCGCCAAGATTTCCGAACCCACCCGGATGTTGGCGATCACCTACGGTGCGGGCACAACTCACCGACCCCTATGATACCTGCAAAGTCAGTCCAACTAGATGCCACCTTGGCGGCCCTCGCCGACCCAGTCCGTAGGCAAGTTGTAGATTTGCTGAGCGCTCGCCCGCACCAGGCCGGGGAGTTGGCCCGCGCGCTAAAAGTGGCACCGCCAGCTATGAGCCGTCACCTGCGTGCGCTGAAGGCGGCCGCCCTCGTGGAGGAAACCCACCCGCAGTTCGACGCCCGCGTCCGCATCTATAGTCTGAGGACTGAACCTATGGTCCACCTGATCCTCTGGCTAGAGGCCACTGAGCGCCTCTGGTCCGAACAGCTTCTGGCTTTCAAGTCACCTGGAGAAGGGAGAGTGACCTCCAAGGTCTATGTCGCCTTGCGGGTTAAGGCCTCGCCGGAACGCGCATTTGCCGCTTTCGTGGAGCACATCGGCCAGTGGTGGAGGCCGAATGGTCTCTTTCAAACCACGCCACGTGCGCCAGGGTTGCTAGCTTTTGAGCCGGAGAAGGGCGGGCGGCTCACCGAGACCCTGGCTAACGGCAAGGTTTTCGAGATTGGCCGAATTCTGACCTGGGATCCGCCAAACAGCCTGACCTTCTCTTGGCAACAGGCCAGCTTTCCGCCCGATCTCAAGACCGAAGTCGAGGTTCGCTTCGAACTGGTTGGCGACGAAACCCGAGTGAGCGTCGAGCATCGCGGCTTCGACCAAGTGCCCAGCGACAACGCCGCCCGTCACGGCTTCCCGAACCGGGCCCTGCAGATGCGACTAGCCGAGTGGTGGCAAACCCTGCTGGGTTCGCTCCGCGACCACACCAGTTGATCGGGGCAGGGCTCTCTTTCATAGTGTCGCCAAGGGGATAATCATGACTGACCAAGCCAAGCTACCAGGCCGTCAAGCCGCCTTCCGCTTCATCTTCGCTTCGGCGCTGATGAACTCGATCTCGTTTGGCATCATGATCCCGGTGCTCCCCAACCTGATCAAACACTTCACCGGTGGGGATACGGCGCAAGCCTCAGAACTTAACGGCCTGTTCGCGGCCACCTGGGGGGTCATGCAGCTGTTCTTCGGGCCGCTGCTGGGATTGCTGTCAGACCGGATTGGCCGTCGTCCGGTTCTGTTGATTTCCACCTTCGGCCTGGGGGTCGATTTCCTCTTCATGGCCTTTGCGCCGAACCTTGCGTGGCTTTACCTCGGGCGAATCCTCAACGGCATGACGGCGGCCAGCTTCTCAACAGCTGGAGCCTATATCGCCGACGTCACCAAGCCCGCCGACCGGGCCAAGACCTTTGGCATGATGGGCTCGGCGTTTGGTTTTGGGTTCCTGATTGGTCCGGCATTAGGGGGTTTTCTAGCTGGACCGGTGATGACCAACATCTTGGGCGACTTCGCCTTGCGCGTGCCGTTCCTGGTGGCTGCGGCTCTGACGGCGATCAATTTCCTCTATGGTTACTTCGTGCTGCCGCGCCAGAGGATTCAAACCGTGCTGTTTGGCAGCACTTCATGATGCGGGGTGCAATAGAAAAGCATGTAGGTAAAAATCTTCCCTGCGGGTCGGCAAAGGTTTGGCAAGGTATGAAATATCAGCCTACGCCAAGCCCGGCCACCGCTGCTTTCACAATACCAACTATTGGCAGTTTGGCGACTATCTG
>JANPNB010000407.1:0-4350 GCA_031427275.1 Alphaproteobacteria bacterium
CGGCTTCAGCCATGAACATCAAGAAACGACTGGCGAAACCGAACGGACAGCGCAAACGACCAAAATGCCGTGCTCTTGTGAGTTTTCCGCTTTACGCACTCGTCCCATTGCCCCGCCGCGCGTGCCGGGCCAAGCTTAGGCACCCATGACTGACAGTTCCCCCGAAGACCAATCCCTGCGCGCGCTGTTTGGGCGGCGCGATTATGTGCTGTTTTGGCTGGCGCGTGTGGCGGCAACGCTGGGGGTACAGATCCAGAGCGTGGCGCTTGGCTGGCAGATGTATGCCCTGGCGCGCGAGACGATGAGTGTGGCGCAGTCGGCGTTTTATGTTGGGATGATCGGCCTGGCCGCCTTCATTCCGGTTTTCCTGCTGGCCTTGCCGGCCGGGGAAACGGCGGATCGTCACGACCGACGGGTGGTTTTGTTGCTGTGCTATCTGGGTGAGATCGCCACGGCGGTGATCTTGGCCTGTGCGGTGATTTTCGATTTCGTGAGCATTCCGCTGCTGTTGGCGCTGTCGGCCATGTTCGGCGCAACGCGGGCCTATCTCGGGCCAGCTTCGACGGCGCTTGGACCAATGCTGGTGCCCAAAGCGCTATTGCCGCGCGCCATTGCCTTCAATTCCTTGGCACTGACAGGGGGGTCGATTGTCGGCCCGGCCATCGGCGGGCTCCTGGTGGCAGTTTCGGCCTCGGTGCCTTACTTGGCGGCCTTTGGTCTTTATACGCTCGCGGCCAGCTGCGTCTTCCTGATCAAGGGCAATACCCAACCGGTGGTCAATCCGGGTTCGCGCTGGGAATTGGTGAAAGAGGGGCTGGTCTATTTTTGGCAAAACAAGATCGTATTCGGCGCGATCTCGTTGGACCTATTTGCCGTGTTGCTGGGCGGAGCGACGGCGCTGTTGCCGGTATTTGCTCGCGATGTGCTGCATGTGGGGCCAGAGGGGTTCGGCATCTTGCGGGCCGGACCGGCCATGGGTGCGACACTGGTGGCGGTAGCCTTGGCGGGTTTTCCCATCAGGCGGCATGCGGGCCTGATCATGTTTGGCGGGGTGGCGCTGTTTGGCGCCGCCACCATCGTGTTTGGACTTTCGACCTCTTTGCCGCTGTCGGTATTGGCTTTGGCTGTCCTGGGCGGGGCCGACATGCTCAGCGTTTATGTGCGCCAGACCCTGGTGCAGATTGTTACGCCCGATCAGATGCGTGGGCGGGTTGCGGCGGTTTCATCGCTCTTCATCGGGGCGTCCAATGAGCTCGGCGAATTCGAGAGCGGCGTGGTCGCGCGGTTCTTGGGCCCGGTCGGCGCGGCTATTTTCGGTGGAGTCGGAGCATTGATCGTCACCGGCGTTTGGGCCAAGTTGTTTCCCGACTTGCGCAAGGCCGACAAGCTCGCATAACAACCAAGCCAATTTTCAAGGAGATACATTCATGGGTGCGCTTTCAGGTAAGGTCGTCCTGGTCACCGGCGGCGGTAACGGCATTGGCCGTGACTGTGCGCTGATCGCCGCGCAAGAGGGTGCCAAGGTCGTCGTCAACGATCTGGGCGGCAGCCTTAAGGGCGAAGACGAGGGCTCGGCGGGCCCGGCTGAGGCGGTGGCTCAGGAAATCCGTGCGGCGGGCGGCGAAGCGGTCTCCAATTCTGACAGCGTCACCGACTTGGACGCCGTCTACGGCATGGTCGAACAGGCCAAGAAGGAATTCGGCGGCCTGCACGCGGTGATCAATCCCGCCGGCATCCTGCGCGACGTGATGTTCCACAAGATGAGCGAAGCTGAGTGGGACTCCGTGATCAACGTCCACATGCGCGGTTCGTTCAACGTGGCCCGCGCCACCATCGAGCTGTTCCGCGAGCAGAACGACGGGGCCTATATGTTCTTCACCTCGACCTCGGGCCTGTTTGGCAATATCGGCCAAGCCAATTACGGCGCGGCCAAGATGGGCATTGCCGGGATGTCGCGGATCATCGCCATGGAAGGCGCACGTAACAACATCCGCTCCAACTGTCTGGCCCCCGTCGCCTGGACGCGGATGACCCAATCCGTGCCGATCAAGGATGAAGCGGCGGTGGCTCGTCGCGCTGTGATGGCCGAGAAAATCCGCGCTGACCAACCGGCCCGCTTCTCAGTGGCCATGGTCACGCCGGCAGCAGCCAACGTGTCTGGGCAGATCTTCGGGGCCTCGGGCGAGAACATCATCCTCTATTCGCAACCGCGGCCGATCGAGACCGTGACCAAGGAAGAAGGCTGGACCGTAGCAACCATCCTGTCCGAAGCCGTGCCGAAAATGGCCCCGAAGTTCTTTGACCTGAACCGCGCCATCATGCCCGGCGCGCAAGCGGCCAAACCCGCGACGGCGTCTTAGGATTTGCGTCCTCCCTCCCCTTCATGGGGAGGGAAGATCGCGAAGCGATCAGGGTGGGTAGTCTTGGGATCTTTGCTGAGGACCCAGGTTCCACCACCCGTCTGGCGCTTCGCGCCAGCCACCGCGAAGAACGCCCGTCGCTACGCGAGGGCGGGGCCCGAGGTCGGGGAGGGAGTTTAAAGCACGTGCCGTTTGCGCCACTGCTCGCGGGTCAGTTCCCAATAGAGCGAGCGACGCACGCTGCCGTCTGGCTTGACGCTTTCCACCTCGCCCATGCGGACGAAGCCTGCGCCGTCGATGGCTTTGGTTGAGCGGATATTGTCGAGCGCTGCAGTCAGGCCAATCAAGCGCAGCCCCAAGCCTTCGAACATCCAGGCCACGGCGTGGGCGACGCCTTGGCGACCCGAGCCAGTGTTCTGTAGATCGGCGCGGCGGGCTCCAGCCAGTTCCCCCGACGCGCGGTCGGGCCAGATCGTGTAGCGGGAATAGCCGCTGACTTGGCCATTGTCGTCAAGGTTGACGGCCAGGATGCACTCGCCGGCTTGGCGCAGAGCTTCGCTGTCGGATATCCAACGCGTGACGCTCTCAACGGTGATCGGACGGGGTAGATCATAAATCGGATCTGACACGGCAGGGTCCGACAACAGGGCGGTGAGGCTCGTCACATGCTGCGGTCCGGCCACCACCAGACCTTCCGCAGCCCGCACCGCCGCGCGAATGCCCGCCTCTTCCTCTGGCGAGGCTGTGAGGCGGGTTTTCGGTGGTGCGCTCAAGCTTAAATCAACAGGGCATAGGGACGGGGATAGGCCTCGTCGCGCGACAGATAGACCAAGCCCATAACGCAGCGCACGGCGAACCAGACACTGACGCCGCCTAGGATAAGCACGCCGAGGATTAGAGCAGGAATTCCGATCAGTATGATCGACAATACCGCGCCAACGGCCGTCAAAACCCCGCCGACCGCGTAGAGACCAATGGCCATCCAGAAGGTGTTGATCATGAAGGTGTAGTGGCTGTGCGCCTTCGGCCCGGCAGTATCCCGGTTCGAATAGGCGATGAACAGGCCGATGAACACGCTGAATACCGTGGCAAAGCTAAGCAGGTAGAGGCCGTAACTCACGGTCGGCAAAGTCTTGTCTTCGGTATCCACAGCATAGGACGCTTGGTCCATATGGTCGCTCACGGCAGGCTCCTTTCAAGAACACTGCACATAGAATGGGGCTTCTGCGGCGCGGTGCTACTTAATTCGCGTTCATCTAAGACTTTGTTCGGCAAATATGCCCGAACCCTAATGTTTGTCCCCGGAATGGTACGGCGAACGCCATTTGATTGGGCGATGTATCGTGATAAAATGGACGGGATTAGAAGTTTCAGGTGTAGTAGTTACCGTCGCTGGCCACAGCCATGTCCCCGCGCTGCCTGTCCAACCGTTTTCTGAATCGGTATCCGGTTTCTCGTCGCTCACCATAGATGTCACTGTACTCGATGACACCCGTCAAAATGAACATCGCTTCGCCTTCCAAGTAGCCGTTGAACAATGGTTGGGTGAGGACACGCATCATACTCACATCTCCGCGTCCGCCAGAGCCCTGAGCGATTGGTGAGGAAGAGACGTCATCCAGTTCGGGCGGGACCAGCAATCCGTCAGGAACATCGATTGGATACAATTCCAGGCGGTTTCTGAAGATCACGTCAGTTGCCGGGGTCGCCCCTCTGTTTGTGAAACTCACGGCTACTCGAGGCTCTTTCCCGACTTCAAAATCGTACTCCTCTATTGTGTCGATGAAGACATATGCTCGCATCTGTCGTTGTTCGCTTTCGAGCGTGGCTCTTAAGGTGTTGTCCGCCGCGCTTGCCGACTTCTCCGCAGCCTTCCAGGCGGCGCGTGCGTACACGACGGCGAAGAACAGCCCTACAAGCCCAACCGCACTGGAAATTGCTTGAACGATAGCGGCCCAGATTTCCGCTTGTTGCATCATCTAGACGGGCT
>JANPNB010000408.1:0-5426 GCA_031427275.1 Alphaproteobacteria bacterium
CCTAGACATAGCGTTCCCCTGCAGCGCGTGGAGCCGCGACGGGCTCTTTCCTGGGAAGAGCCCGTCGCTGAACTCAAATATCCTTGTGCGGCAAGTCCATGGGCTCTGGCTCATGGCCTGTGACCACAATGCCCTTACCCAGATTGGAATTCCACATGCCGTAGGCGAAATAAAGCACGATGCTGCCGACCGCGAACCAGGCAAAGAAAATCAGGATGCGCACCTCGACCGAGAGAATTAAGCCCAGGCAACTCACAATGCCCAGGATGGGGAGCAAGGGGTAGAGCGGTACGACAAACCCCCTTGGCAGCTCAGGGTGCGTCCGGCGCAGCCAGATGACCGATAGGCAGACAACGGCAAAGGCCGCCAGAGTGCCAACGGAGGTCATATCGCCCAAGGTATTGATGTCGAAGAAGGCTGCTGCAACTGCCGTCAACAGCCCGACCACCAAGGTGTTGATCCAGGGCGTTTTCAGGCGCGAATGCACAGTGGCAAAAACCCGGGGCAGTAAACCATCCCGCGCCATGGTGTAGAAAATCCGGGTCTGGCCATACATCAGAACAAGCACAACCGAGGTCAAGCCGATGATGGCACCCGCCTTGATCAACTTGGCGAACCAAGCCCATTGCGGCCCCATCGCATCGACCGCCACAGCGACCGGGTCAGGAACATTCAGGTCTTTGTAATTGACCATCAGGGTCATCACGATGGACACAAGAATGTACAGCACCGTGCAGACCAACAGCGACCCAATGATGCCAATCGGCATGTCCTTCTTCGGGTTCTTAGCTTCCTGGCCCGCCGTCGAAACGGCCTCAAATCCGATATAGGCAAAGAACACAATCGACGCGGCACGCAGGACGCCGCCCCAACCAAACTGACCCTTCTCGGCACCGGCTGGCGGAATGAAGGGGCTCCAATTGCCTTTCAGAGTCTCGAAATTCTGGATGACGAACCAGCCGCCAATCAGGATGAAGGCAATGATGACTGTGCCTTTGACGGCCACAATCACGTTGTTGACGCTGGCACTTTCCGAGACACCTATGATCAACAAACCCGCCAGAGCCATACAGATCAAAAATGCGGGCAGGTTGAAGAGCGTCGTCAAGGCTATCCCATCGGCCCCAAGCACAGCCTTGCCGTCGTGCAGCAATGGATATCCGTAAGGCCCCGTCAGTTCCGGCGGGATGATCAAGCCAAAATCGCCCAACAGACTGACGACATAGCCACTCCAGCCGACCGCTACCACCGATGCGGCAAGGCCGTACTCGAGCAACAGCAACGCGCCCATGATCCACGCGGCAAACTCGCCAATGGTCGTGTAGCTATAGGTATAGGCCGAGCCCGATACCGGTAGGGTCGAGGACAATTCGGCATAACAGAGACCCGCCAAGGCGCAGATAACACCCGCGATCAAAAAGGACAGCAGAACCGCAGGACCAGCATGAAGCGCCGCCGCACTGCCGGTTCGCACAAAAATACCCGCCCCGATGATGCACCCGATGCCCAGCAGCACCAGATTCCATGGCCCCAGCGTGCGCTTGAGTTCACTGGTCTCGGCTTCGGTCTGAACCTGCTCCACGGTCTTTCGGAGCAGCATTCGCCCAAGAATTCCGAGGCTCTGTTGTGCGGCCATCTTGATACCCTTCAACGACCGCAATCCGGCCCCATTGAACGCAGACCTTACAGGGCTTGCGCGACCTCGCAAGCCTGCATCGGGGCGACACCCTGACAGACCCGCTCCGACGGTGCGTGGGCTAAGCGGCCAGACGAAGTCGCGCGGCTTGAATCCTTAATCGAGACTCTGGAATACAATCCCTAAGGCCGCTCTCGCGCTTGTCCCCGAGTCCGGTTAGAAAGCGCGCCATGAGCGCCCCAAAACCCGCAAAAACCATTGCCGAAACGGCAGCCGAATACGGCTTGAAGGCGGAAGAATACGCCCTCATCGTTCAACGTCTGAACCGTGAGCCAAATCCAGTGGAGCTCGGCGTCTTTTCGGTCATGTGGTCCGAACATTGCTCTTACAAATCCAGCCGCAAGCATTTGGGCAAGTTCCCCACCACCGGGCCACGCGTCATCTGCGGCCCTGGCGAGAATGCCGGTGTCGTGGATATCGGCGATGGCCAGGCCTGCATCTTCAAGATGGAGAGCCACAACCACCCCTCCTATATCGAGCCCTACCAGGGCGCGGCGACCGGCGTCGGGGGCATCATGCGTGACGTGTTCACCATGGGCGCGCGTCCGATCGCCCTCTTGAACGCTTTGCGCTTCGGCGACCCCAGTCATCCCAAGACCAAGCGCCTAGTGTCGGGCGTCGTCAGCGGCATTGGCGGTTATGGCAACTGCGTCGGCGTGCCCACCGTTGCCGGCGAGACCAATTTCCACCGCGGTTATGACGGCAACATCCTGGTCAATGCTATGTGCGTGGGCTTGGCCGATGCCGACAAGATCTTTTACTCCGCTGCGCCGTCTGCAGGTTTACCCGTGGTCTATTTCGGTTCCAAGACCGGCCGCGACGGCATCCATGGGGCCACCATGGCCAGTCAGGAATTTGACGACGCATCTGACGAGAAGCGCCCCACCGTCCAAGTCGGCGACCCCTTTGCCGAAAAGCTATTGATCGAGGCAACGCTGGAGCTCATGGCGTCCGGAGCCGTCGCCGCGATCCAGGACATGGGTGCCGCTGGCCTTACGTCTTCCTCGGTAGAGATGGCCGGCAAGGGGGGCGTTGGCATTGAACTGAACCTCGACATGGTGCCCCAGCGCGAAGACGAAATGAGCGCTTATGAAATGATGCTGTCGGAGAGTCAGGAGCGCATGCTGGCGGTGCTCAAGCCCGGTCGCGAATTGGACGGCCACAAGATCTTCGAAAAATGGGGCCTGGACGCTGCCGTCATCGGCTACACCACCGACACCGGGCACCTGGTTCTAAAACACAAGGGCGAACTGGTCTGTGACGTGCCCCTGTCACCGCTGTTCGACGACGCCCCGCTCTATGACCGCCCCTGGGTGGCCACCCCGGCTCAACCCCGGCTGGCTCCCGCCGACGTGCCAGAGCCTGACAATTATGCTGCTGCAGTCCTCAAGCTGATGAGCGCACCAGACATGGCCTCCAAGCGCTGGCTCTGGGAGCAGTATGACCGCCACGTCATGGCCGACACCTTGGAAGACAGTGCCACCGGCGCCGACGCCGGGATCGTGCGCATCCATGGTACCCAGAAAGCGTTGGCCGTCACCTCCGACTGCACCCCGCGCTATGTTCAGAACGACCCCTATGAGGGCGGAAAGCAGGCCGTAGCCGAGGCTTGGCGCAACCTCACCTGCGTCGGCGCCGACCCCATCGCGATCACCGACAACCTCAATTTCGGCAATCCCGAACGCCCTGAAATCATGGGTCAGATTGTGCGCGCCATCGAGGGTATGGCAGAGGCCTGCCGCGTGCTGGACTTCCCGGTCGTGAGCGGCAATGTCAGCCTCTATAACGAGACCAATGGTGTGGCCATTCCGCCGACCCCGACGGTCGGCGCGGTGGGCCTATTGGTCGACTCCTCCAAACGCGCTGACTTCTCCAGCATGAGGGCGGGCGACACCCTGGTCCTACTCGGTGAAACCAAGGGCGAGCTCGGGGCGTCCATGTATCTGCGCGAGATCCTCGGTCGCGAGGATGGTGCCCCGCCGCCGGTCGATCTCGTGATCGAGCGCAAGATTGGCGACTTCGTGCGTAGTCTCATCGAAACGCGGCTAGCCACTGTTGTGCATGATCTTTCCGATGGTGGTTTGATCGCTGCGGCGGCCGAGATGGCGCTCGCCTCCAATGTCGGCATTACCCTGGAGCTGCCATCCAAGCTACCCGACCACGCCCTGCTGTTCGGCGAAGATCAGGGCCGCTACCTCCTCGCCCTGGCCGATCCCGCGCCGGTCTTGAAAGCCGCCCGCGCCGCTGGCGTCTTCGCCGAAGAAGTTGGCCATGCCGACGGCAAGGCGCTAGCCACCGCAGGTATCTTCAGTCTAGCCCTCGCCGATCTGCGAGCCGCCCACGAGGGCTGGATGCCGGGCTATATGAATTAATTAATCAGCTTCGCTCTGCCGTCGCCCGGCTCAGCAACTCCAGCGCCGCCGCCGCAAAGGCGTCCATATTGGCCAGCCGGTCGCCAGATCCTGTCTCGATGGTCGCGGCAAACTCCACCGGCCCGCTGATCGCCACGCAGGTGTGCCCCGCCGCGTCGCCATAGCCATTGCCGGTCGGACCCGCAGCGCCGGTTTCCGAAACGCCCCAAGTGGTGCCAAAACGCTCACGCACCGTGCGGGCCAGCAACAGCGCGTAGGGCTCACTAGCCGACCGCATCCCCGCCACCGCTTCACGCGGGATCTCCAGCAAACTCATTCGCGCCTTGCCGGTATAGACAACGCCGCCGCCTAGATAATAGGCCGAAGCCCCCGCCACGGAGAGCAGGGCTGCCGATACCAGTCCCCCCGATGAGCTCTCGGCTACGGCCACTGTTTCCTTGCGCGCCTTCAGGGCTGCCCCCAGCGTCTCAGCGAGAGCGATCAGGTCTGGATTCATGGTCGTGGCCTCTTTTGGCGGATTTGCTTGGCTTGGCGGCAATAGCGCGCGCATGATGTCCATCGATTAGAACGCCAATTAGAACAACAGCTATTTCTTCGGAGGAATTATTCAGATGGACGCGCAATCTCAATGGACCGGCCTCGACGCTCAGCGCCTTGAACGCATTACCGAGCACTTGGAACGCAATTACATCGGCCCACAAAAGATCGCCGGCTGCCAGATCGCCGTCGCCCGCCACGGCCACGCCGCCTATAGCCGATCCTTTGGCAGCATGGATCTCGAGCGCGGCAAAGCTATGCGCGACGACGCCATCTTCCGCATCTATTCCATGACCAAGCCCATCACCTCCGTGGCGCTAATGAGCCTGTTGGAAAAGGGCTATTTCCAGCTCAATGACCCGGTCAGCCGCTATGTCCCCTCCTGGAAAAACCACCGGATTTGGGTGTCGGGCAAGGGCGACGAGATGGTCACCGAGAAACCCCACCGCCTGGTCACCTTCCGCGATGTGCTCAGCCACACGGCCGGGCTTACCTATGGCGGCGGCCTGCCCGGCGTTGGCCTGCAACACCCCATTGACCAGATCTACCGCGACCTGAAAATCCGTAGCAACGGCAGTTCCGACACCATGATGGAGTTTATGGATAAGCTCGCCCAGGTGCCGCTGCGTTATCAGCCCGGCGAGCGTTGGATGTACTCTCTGGCCACTGACGTCTGTGGGGCCTTGGTCGAGATCATCTCAGGCAAGCCCTTCGCGCAGTATCTTCAGCCAAGCCGTGAGCCAGCGCTCGAAAAAACCAAGCGTAGCGCCGGATGCAGCTTGGGCAACAACTTCACATTGCGCGCGCATTTAGCAGCAGTT
>JANPNB010000409.1:0-11486 GCA_031427275.1 Alphaproteobacteria bacterium
TATTTCGAGGTGTAATTACTAAAACGTGATAGTATACATGGTCACGCTTGATTAACCATTAGGCGCGTTATTACACCTAACAGGCCAATAGCTTAGCTTACTGCTCTAGCTTGACTGTATTAGCTAAATTGCCTGACGCAAGACACGGCGGGGGCTCGACGCGTCAGCCCTGCACATGGCAATAGAATCGGCAAAACAGGAACCCGACCATGACCACAGCCCCCGTCGACAGCTTGCAGAATGCCCTTGGCCAGGTTCGCTTGGTCAGCAATGAGGGCGGGCGGGCCGTGATCGAATATATGGTCGGTATGCACATGTGCCATTCGGGCGGGGTGGCCCAGGGCGGGTTTGTCTGCGGCTGGATCGACGCGGCCATGGCCCACGCCTCGATTTCGCAGTCGCCAGAGATGACGCCGATGTCGCTGGATCTGAAGGTCAGCTTCTTTGCGCCGGCTAGGCCAGGATTGGTTATCGCCGAAGGTTGGATTGAACGGGCCGGCAGGTCTACCTGCTTCGCCGAGGGGCGCTTGCTCAACGCGGCGGGCGATGTGCTCGCCAAGGCGAGCTCGACCATCCGCCTGATCCCGCGGGCTGCGGTCGAGGCCTCGACCCGCAAGGCCATGAGTTAGATCATGATTTCGGGATCCTGCCTGTGCGGTGCAGTGGCACTGAATGTGGCATCGGCACCTACTGATGTAACGGCGTGCAACTGCAAAGCCTGTCGCAAACTGGGTCCGCTATGGGCCTACTATGATCCAGCTGAGGTGGCGATCACCGGCTTGACGGTGGGCTATGAGCGGCACGACATCGAAGGCCAGAATGGGCCAATGCTAGCGTTTCATCACTGCGCGACCTGTGGCTGCGTAACCCACTGGGCGGACCTGACGCCTGGGCGGCGGCGGATGGCTGTCAATGCGAGTTTGTTGGACCCGGAGATCGTCGACGCCGCCAGAGTGTGGAGGATCGACGGCCCGGGAAGCAACGAGGCTCTGGATAACGAGGCTCTGGATGATGGCCAATGAGCGTCGCCTTTACCAAGGAAGAGGACTCTGAGTCCCAGGCCGCGAACCTGCTGGATCGACCCATCTCAGCCCATGCCAATCTGGTGACGGCGCAGGGTTTGGCGCAGTTGGAGGCTGGACTGGCAGCGGCGCGCGCCGCCTATGCTGCGGCCCAGGCTGGCGGTGAGATCAATACCGATCGCACGGCCATGGCGCGCGCTACGCGTGACCTCCGCTATTTCTCAGCCCGGCGGGGCAGCGCGCAACTGATAGAGACACCACCGGCCCCAGACAAGGTTGTGTTTGGCGGCTCTGTGAGGTTCGAACGAGCCGACGGACGCACGGCAACCTATCGCATTGTCGGCGAAGACGAGGCCGATCCGGCCAAAGGGGCAGTGTCTTATGTGTCGCCGTTGGCGCGGGCGCTGTTGGGCAAGGCGGTAGGCGATGTTGCAACCGTGGCTGGAACTGAGATTGAGGTCTTGGCTGTGGGCGGCGCGCGACCGTCGTCGGCGTGAAACTGATCAGTCGACGGGACGACGGAAGACTGCCAAGATATTTTAAGGGCGGCAATCAAGCCTAGATAATTTTATCATTTCGGGGGAATATAAGCTTGAGTACAACCGCCAGCCCGTCGGCAGACCGCCCAACGTTGTTCACGAAATTCTTCTTCGGCATTGGCTCGGCAGCCGAGTCGATCGCGCTGTTCTCAGTCAGCGCCTATGCGATGTTGTTCTATAATCAGGTTCTGGGGTTAAATGCCGCCATGGCCGGTCTTGCCGTCTCGGCTAGTCTCTTACTGGATGGGTTCACCGACCCCATCGTCGGATCGCTTTCAGACCGCACCCACTCGCGCTTCGGCCGCCGCCACGGGTATATGTTTGCCGCTCCAATTCCGATTGGGCTTTGCCTCGTCGCGGTTTTTAACCCGCCGGCGGGTGCGTCGGATACGATGCTCTTTGTGTGGTTTGCACTATCGGTCACCCTGTTGCGGATCTCGATGACCTTTTTCCATACGCCGCACTTGGCGCTCGGCGGCGAGCTTTCGCGGGACTACATCGAGAGATCCAAGGTGCTCAGCTGGAACAATTTTTTCACCTGGGCGGGCGCGGCGGGGATGAGTTTCATCGCGCTGCAATTCGTCTTCAAGGCGACACCGGAATACCCTAGAGGGTTGCTAAACCCCGAACCCTATGGCCCGTTTTCGCTCGTCTGCGCGCTCATTGCGATGGCGATACTGTTTGCCTCGGCTTGGTTTACCCGCGATCAGATTCCGAGATTACCCAAGCCCCCGCTGAATTTACCTAAGTTCAGCCCCTTTGAGTTTTTCAAGGATTTGGGCAAAGCCCTGGCCAACCGAAACTACCTTTGGCTGCTCATCGCGTTCTTTTTCCTATCCATGATGATCGGCCTGAGAGGCGGGCTAAACCTATATGTGAATACGTTCTTCTGGCAGCTGACCAGCGAACAGCTCAGCTGGTTCGTGATCGGAAGCTTCGCGGGTTATGCCACAGGTTTTCTATTCTCAGCCAGAATGCATGGACGGTTTGACAAGCGCGCCACCATGATACTTTGGTCGATCATCTACGCGGTTGGGCCAGCCCTCGCGGTCATCCTGGGCCTGGCGGGGGTGTTGAAACCCTCGACTCCAGGCCTAGTACCCATACTGATTGCATTTTCTATTGCCGGATCGGCGGGGGCCAGTGTCCTGTCGATCACCGTTATGTCAGCTCTGGCTGACATCGCCGACGAGAACGAATTGCAATATGGTCTGCGCCAGGAGGGGGTGCTGTACTCCACGCGGGCCTTGGCGGCCAAGGTCGACCAAGCCCTGGGGGCGGCGCTGGCCGGATTTGCCCTGACCATGATCCACTTCCCAGAGAAGGCGGAGCCGGGGAAAATCCCCGCCGACACCCTTTGGAACCTGGCATTCTATGACGGCGTCCTAGCGGCCATTCCCGGATTGATCGCAGCGTTCTGCTACGCTCGATACGGGATCACCCGGACAAAGCACGACGCTACCCGCGCCGCCCTAGCGGCTCGAACCTGATTGCAGCGGAAACCCGAGGGACGCAGGCTTGCCCCGCCCATCCCGCTTTGATTTCGGAAAAAGCCGATTGCGTAAATTTAGCCCGAAAACACCAGCCGAGCAGTGGTGCCATCCTCTGAGATAACCGTGAATTCGCCACGAACCTGGGCGGCGAGACTGCGCACGAACCAGAGACCGAAGCGTTCGCACGCTAAGGGTGAGGCGGGATCGAAACCTTGCCCGTCATCACTGACGATCAGTTCGCAGCGGGTGTCATTGCGGCGGGTCAGCCGAACGTTGACTTGACCGGGTCGGTTGTTGGAGAAGCCGTGAGCCAGCGCATTGCCGACCAGCTCTTGGGTCACTAAGGCCAGGGTGGAGGCCGTGGTGTCACTGACCAATATGGGCTGGACGTTGAGTTGAAGCTGCACGGTCCCACCGTGACGCCTGCGCCAAATGGGGGTCATTTCGTCTAGATAGGCGGCAAAGTCGACGAAGAGCCCCTGCCGATGGCGATCCAACGCGCCCAGCGATCCGACGGCGTCTGACATCCAGAGGAGTTGGCGGCGGGTTTCCGCGTCTGCCGCCTTTTGACCCCGCATCCGGCCCAAGGCCGACAATAGCTGAAGGGTATTGGCCATCCGATGGCGGACCTGCGCGGTACCATCTTGCGCAAGCTCTGCCTCCATGGGGTCAGATTTTTTAGCGCTGGTCATCAACCTACATTCATTCCTCATCACAGCGGCCTCAATGGCTGTGGCAACGCCTTGAATATAGATCACTTTATCTTTCGAATTACCAATTTTTTCCGCACTTTATGCTGAACGCCATAGTAACTATCAACTATAAGACCACCAAATATTCACCTCAGGCGCATGGGGCACGAAGTCGATGCTCATATCTGCAACGTCGAATTTGGAACTGTCGATGGGTGGGTGAGTTGGTCAGGCGAACCCCAAAAGCAGGAACTGCCATGCATACCGACATGAATGACAACGTCGCCGTCGAACGCCAACTTTGGGATGAATTGGGCAAAAATCCAGTTGGGATGCTGGGCGTCACCGGCGACCGGCCCCACCACACCCGGCCGATGACCGCGATAGTAGAGCCCGAGACCAAGCAGCTTTGGTTTTTCACCGACAAGACGACGGAGCTTGTGCAGGAGATCGCCAGTGGATCACGCGCCATGTTCATCCATCAGCAAAAGGACCTGCAAACCTGCATCTCTGGGCAATTGACCCAGCAGCAAGATCGCGTCCGGGTGGACAAATATTGGAATGCCATGATCGCAGCTTGGTTTTCAGGCGGAAAGGACGACCCCAACTTAACCTTGCTACGGCTGGAATGTGACGACGCCCAGGTCTGGATATCCGACGCTGGACCGGCGAAGGTCGTCTGGGAGATTGCCCTCGCCAACGCCAGCAAGCATCAACCCGATCTCGGCGGCAAGGCCAGCCTGAATTTCCGCTAACACCTCACCGGCTAGGCTTATAGACCTCGTTGGGCCAACGCTTGTGCACCCAGAACCACTCTTCCGGACGATCGCGGACTCGCGCCTCGATGAAGGCATTGACCTGACGCACGCCGACTTCGATGTCGGCGTTGCGGTCGCCGGTATTAGTTAGGCTTATCGGGTCGTGCACCACCACCCGGAACCGCGCCTTATGGGTCCGTTGCACCGACATGGGTTGCAGCGGGATGTTGAACCTAAGGGCAAAGCTGCACGGACCCGGCGCGGTATGGGCCATGACCCCGAACAATGGCGCGGCCACCCCGCCATTGAACTTTTGATCGTTCATCAGCGCCACCGACTCGCCACGGGCCAGCGCGCGGATCAGTTCCCGCGCCCCGTCGCCACCCTTGGGGGCGAACAAGCGCACACCATACCGGAACCGGCTCTTGCGGATACGGGCATCCACATGGGGGTTGTTGGTGGCGCGATAGGTGATCTGGCAGGTGATCCCGGCGTGGATGATGGCCGCCGGCATGATCTCCATGGAGGAGAAATGTCCAGAAATGAACACCACGCTCTGGCCCGTTTTGGCGATCTCCGTAAGCCTCTCACCGTTAACGAGGGTAACGCGGGTCGGGTCGGCAATGATCTTGTCGAGGATCGGAAACTCAACCACCCAGCGGCCGAGGCCCTGCCATTGGGCATCCAGGAGCCGAGTAATTTCGGTGTCATCCGCCTGCGGAAACGCAATTCGCAAGTTGGTTTCAGCCACCCTATGCGTGCTTGTCAGAGGGCCTAAGTATTTGAAAAGAAAGGCTCCGAAGTCGGACACCATGTCGATGGGAAAAAGTCGAGCTAGACCTGTGACGAGGTCATAACCCAGCGCTTCCAGTCGCCAGGCGATGTCTTGCGCCAAAGAGGCCTTAGCGATCGTCATAATCCTGTCCTAACCCCCAGACGTGATGTGATGCAACGCGAACTGCGCTCGCTTGGCGCGCGACTTGCCGAATTTCGATCAGCCCGTCTCGCTTTGGGACGATTGGTGGAAAACGACAAAAAGGGGCCCACATGGAAACTGTGGACAACAAGATTGACGTTCATCTGGGTCGCCGCCTTCGCCGGCGTCGTCGTCTCCTGGGCTTGACCCAGCAACAGTTGGCCGGGGCATGTGGTGTCCGGTTCCAGCAAATCCAGAAGTACGAGTGTGGGGCAAACCGCATTTCGGCAGCTCGCTTGTGGCAGTTGTCCGAAGCGCTGGAAGTTCCGGTCGGCTATTTCTACGACGGTCTGTCAGAAATCGCACCCTGTGACTCGATCACTGAGACCGAGAGCAGCGGCGAGATGTTTGCCCGCAAGGAAACCCTCGACCTGATCCGCGCCTACTATCAGCTCGGGGAACGTCCGCGTCGCCGCCTGCTGGATCTCGCCAAGTCGCTAAACGGCGAACACGAGGCCGCTTAAGTCCTTCCTGCTGACGCGGGAGGGATATCGCGGCGGCGCGCGGCGGGGTAAAGCAGGCCATGCTTGCTCCTGACCGCCTTGCCGATTTCGACGCTTTCTTGATTGAGCTGAACCGTGCCTCAGGTGAGGTGATCGCGCCTCTGTTCCGGGCCGATCACGGGCTGGAGGACAAGGGTCACGCCGGGTGGTTTGATCCTGTCACGGCCGCCGACAAGGGCGCTGAGGCAGAAATCCGAAGACTGATTGCGACCCATTTTCCCGACCACGGGGTCATCGGCGAGGAGTACGGCGAAGATCGCCCGGATGCTGAGTTTGTCTGGGTGCTGGATCCTATCGACGGCACGCGAGCCTTTATCGCCGGATTGCCATTGTGGACCACCTTGATAGGCCTGCGATATCAGGGTCGGCCCGTTTTGGGCTCGATCGGTCAACCGTTCATCGGCGAACTCTATATCGGCCATTCGGGTGGAACGCGGTTGATAACCGCAGCAGGAGAGCGACCCCTTCGGGTGCGTGCGTGCGCAGCGCTTTCGCAGGCCGTGATTGCAACAACTGACCCTGAGGGATGCTTCAAGTCCCACGAGATGGCGGCCTGGAGCGCCGTGCGGGCCGGCTCAAAACTGGCCAGACTGGGGTGCGATGCCTATGCCTATGCCATGGTCGCAACTGGCACGATGGACATGGTCATTGAAGCGGGCCTGAAGTCCTGGGACATTGAGAGCGCCATTCCGCTGATTGAAGGCGCGGGCGGCATCGTGAGCGATTGGCGCGGCAATACTGTGGGACAACAGGGCGGTCAGATCGTCATCGCAGGCGATAGGCGGAGTTTGGATGAGGCCCTATCTATCCTGACAGGTGCGGCCGACTAAACTGGCGCAGCTCGATCAGCAACAAGATCAAATGCCGCCCAGAACTGATCGCGTTTGTCGTCGGTTTCCATCAGGATTTCGTGCTCTGCGCCCTCGACCCGCACCAGCTTCCCGTCGGGTAAATTGGCCGCCGCGGCACGCTGGGCTTGCGGCGTGACCAACTTATCGTCAGCTGCCTGAACGATCACCACCGGACAGGTGACGCTGCTAAGGTTCTCGGGCTGTGCCAAATAGCTAGTCGCCGTGAGGGCAAAATCCATCCAACCCCAGGTCGGTGCCGCGATGACCAAGTCATGATTGGCGGCGATCTGGGCGCGGTAAAGATCAAACCGTGCACGGTCGTGCGTCAGCACATTGCCTTCAAATTGAGACACATAGGGGTCGCCTACCGGCGCGCGAGCATACTGTTCCCTGCGTCCGAGCAACAGATTGGCCTTAACCAGAAAACCGGCAAAAGGGGGCATGAAGACGCCAAGCATGGGCGCGCAGAGCACGCTGGCCGCAAACCGACCGGCCTCGCCCTTGGCTAAGGAGAGCAGTGTTAGGCAGCCGCCCATGGAATGGCCGACGGCAATCCAAGGCTTAGGCATGCGGTCTTCGAAGGTGCCGAGCATGGCGTGATAGTCATCGACATAGGTCTGGGCGCTGAGGGCGTGGCTCTTGAGGCGGTCAGGTAGGTTGCGGTGGGAGAGACCCTGGCCGCGCCACTCTTGGACCAGGACCACAAAGCCGCGACCCAAAAGATTATTCACCACCTCGAAATATTTTTCGATCGGTTCGGAATGGCCAGTCGACAGCACCACGGAGCCCCGTGTCTTGCCCATGGGGGTGAACAAACCCGCCCGAAGCTGGGCATCGCCCTTGCCCAGGAACCAAAAGGCATCTCCACCAACTGGCTTTGGCGCATCGGGGGTTATCGTCCAGGGGGCAAGATCGGCCATGGCTGTGTCCTTAGGCGAAACGGGAGAAAAGAGCCTGTACCTGGGGCATCAGCGACATGGCCAGCGCCATATCGGAGATTTGCAACCGCCCGCTGATGGCTGCGGTCATGGGGTTGAGCTTTCCCTTGGCAAGCGACTCTAGGTCCCTAGGCGAAACGCGAACGGTTAAGTCGGCAGGCTTGTCGTCATTTGTCACGACGACACCGTCAAGGTGGATGAAGCCCTCACCCTTGAGGTCGAGCTTGATAGATAAACCCAAACCGGTCTCCGCACTGACGCCTTTGCGGACCTTGTCTGTCAAATCTTCAAGGGTCGTCATGCCGCCTCCAATGGGCGCTTAGATTGGTCGTTGGCGGACTGGAAGTAAACGGCTCAGGCTGGCTTTTGAAAACGCAGAGTCATGCGGTCACTTTCGCCAATCACGTCAAAGGGCTTGTGATCAAAGGTCGGGTCATCTGGTTGTCCGCGCGGCGAGGACCTGCCGATCGGCGGCAGGGTCCACACGCCAAAGGGGTGTGATTTGGTGTCGGCGGGGTTGGCATTGATTTCACTGGACGCGGCGAGCTTAAATCCAGCTTCCTGCGCCATCTGGACCACATAGGCCTGTTGGACGTAGCCGTCAGAGGCCAGCACATCTTGAACGCCCCCCGGGGCAGCGCGGTGCTCTTCGACGCCCAGAAATCCGCCGGGTTTCAAAGCGACAAAGGCATCGCGAAAGGCTTTCTCAGCTATGCCCGCCGCCATCCAATTGTGAAGATTTCGAAGAAACAGGGCCAGGTCGATGGTGCCGGCAGGCGCAGGATGGCGACTGCGCGCGCCGAATTCGGACACAGTCACCATCCCAAACAGTTTTGGCTGGGCCGCGAGGTGTTGGCGGTAAGCTTCGAGCGTACGTAAAGATGCAGGATCATTGGCTTCTATGTTCGCGGCATAGAGTTTGCCTCCGGTCGCTGCCAGGAAGGGGGCTAAGATGTCGGAGTACCAGCCCGCCCCCGGCCAGAACTCCAGCACAGACTGACCCGGTTTGAGGCCCCAGAACGTCAGGCTCTCAAGAGGATGTCGCCACGGATCACGCGCACGATCCATGGGCTCGCGCCAAGCTCCAGCGACCGCCGCAGCCAAAGTCGTTGGGGGGTCAAAACGGGGACGCCGCGGGCCACCACAGGCGCTTACGCCAGCGGCACCCAACAGAGCGGCACGACGTGTCCAGGGCTTTGAGGCTGCGGACAATTCCATGGTTCAACTAGCGCGGCTTACGGAACCTCAGGGTCATCCGGTCGCTTTCGCCGATAGCGTCATACTTGCTGCTATTGAAGTTTGGATCGGAGCCACGACCATCAGCGGTCGAACGCCGATTGGGGGGCAGAGTCCACACTCCAAACGGGTGATCCTTGGTGTCTTTCGGGTTGGCATTGACCTCAGAACTCACCTCCAGAACCAACCCGGCCTTAACCGCCGCATCGACCACGCTCGACACAGCCACATAGCCGTCACGCGCGTCACCGACCTGGGCGCGCGGATCAGCGCGGTGTTCCTCAATCGCCAGCACACCGCCGGGCTTTAGGACCGCGAAGACATCGGCCATGACCTTGTCCAGCCTTTGTGGCTGCCACAGCCAGTTGTGAATATTGCGCGCGGTGAGCACCATATCGGCAGAACCGGGCGCACCCAGCGGGCCAGATTGAGCGCCGAAATTGACGTAGCGAATCTGCCCGAATTTCTTCGGGTCTGCATACTTGGCTTCAAAGGCCGCCCGAGCCTTGCGGGCGCCTTCGGAAACTTGAGGGTTGGCCAGATCCGCCATTCCGGCGATGTAGGTACCCTTTGTCGCCTTGGCGTAGGGTGCCAGTATTTCGGTCCAATAACCTGAGCCAGGGGTTAGCTCGATCACGGTCTGGCGCGGCTTTAGGCCCCAAACCATGAGGGACTCGTAGGGATGCCGAGCGCCGTCACGCACGCTGTTCTCAGGGGCGCGCTGGGTGCCCGTGATCGCTTGCTTCAATGCCACATCGGGGCGCGGAGCGGTGTGGCCAGTCGACCCCATGAGCAAGGAGGCCATGACGGCAATGAGGGTTCTGCGATACATTTGTCGTCTCCTTGGCCGGCCCGCCCGCTGCGCGAACCTAAGCGCCGACAAGGCTATGGCAAGTTGAAAATTGACATGTCTTGAAACCTGAAAGTCGACACCCATTTAGGTCCTGAAGGCGCTGGATCTCCGGGCCTTCCGGGACGCACGAGGCTTTGGCGCGTGATGGCCCCGTCCTTTTGAACGCAACCTTGCTTATGCAAAGAAGGATCTAAGATGCGTACGATCGATTTTTCCCCCCTCTATCGCTCTGTCGTCGGCTTTGACCGTTTGGCGCAACTGTTGGAAACCGCTTCGGTGGACAGCGCGTCCGGATATCCGCCCTACAACATCGAGCGCACCACCGAAGACAGCTATAGAATTGAGATCGCCGTCGCGGGCTTTCGCGCCGAAGAACTGAACATCGAGGTCAAACAGAACCTGCTGACCGTCCAGGGCCGCAAGGCCGCCAATGAGGATCAACGCCGGTTTCTGCATCGCGGTCTGGCCGAACGTGATTTCGAGCGACGCTTCCAGCTGGCCGACTATGTGGTGGTGACCGACGCCGCCTTGGCCGACGGTTTGTTGTCTATCGCTCTGAAGCGCGAACTGCCCGAAGCGCTAAAGCCGCGCCGAATTGAAATCTCCACCGCCATCAACCCGTCCACGCTGATCGAAGGTGAACAAGCCGCTTAACCTCCCCACGCAAAGCGGCAAACTCAAGGGCGGTGCAGCAATGTGCCGCCCTTTTTCCGGGCCTATCCTCAAATGTCAGGCCGAAACACCGACCATAATGGCTTGGAGCTCGGGCTCTCGAGACCGCAATGCTCGGGAAACATCCGCACCGTTGAGAATAGCCCCGGTCAGGTCGGCTTCCCGCAAGTCGGCATTGCCAAGGTTTGCCCTAGAGAGGTTACAGGGTAGGAGCCGCCCCTCCGCCAAGACAAGAGCATTGAGTTTAGCACCCCGCAGATCAGCGCCACCTAGCTTTGCCCCCATGAGCCGCGCCCCGCGCAGGTCAGCACCACGAAGGTTGCAGGACCGCAGATCGGCACCTTCAAGATTGGCCCCCTGAAGATGCGCGCCCTCCATATCCAACCCGTAAAACACCGCCGACTTTGCCGACAGGGCCGCAAGGTTGAGACCTCGCAGTTCGACCACACTGCGCAGATCAATCTGGTCGAATACACTGGGCTTGCCTTGCTGGCCGGCCGTATCGCACCAATGAACATGATCCTTGATCATCAAGTCATACGAACGCTCGACACTTGCCCGCGTTAGAGGCTCGTCGGTCAGCACGCCCCGCAGATCGGCATTACTGACATTCCAGGCCTCGGTCCGTGCGCCTATCAGAACGGCGTCGCGTAAGTCTGCCCCCTCGAGATCGGCGAAGGAAAGATCAGCACCGGCCATATCGGCACCGGCCAAACTGCAGTGGTTCAGGTTAGCCCGCACCATTTTGGCATCGCGCAAAATGGCACCCGTGAAATCGGCTCGGACGGCGACAATCCCCGATAGCCGAGAGCCGGCGAGATTGGCCCCGGCGAGGCTCGCAATGCGGCTTTCGCCAGACACGTCCTGGTACGCTGCGACTGGCAAGCCGCGATCGTGACCCTCGACCAGGACTGCGCCCTCGCGAAGATCGGCCTCGAAGAGATCAGCTCCTG
>JANPNB010000410.1:0-2615 GCA_031427275.1 Alphaproteobacteria bacterium
ACAGCACCGAGGCTGCACGGCCGATGCCCGAGCCTGCGCCAGTGATGACAGCGGTCTTACCTGTGAGACGTCCCATGATCGGTTCCTTTCAAACGGGCCGGATTTACCGACCCAGCAGATTTGCAAACAAGCCCGCGCCGATGGCCAGGCAGAGGGGGGAATAGTAGCGGGTGTTCAGGGTCACGAAGGGCGTTCCCGCGCTGCCGGCCCAAATGGCGGGGACATAGCCTGCCAGACCGCGCAGAACGAAGACGGCGGCGAACACCCCGTAGGCGGCGACCAGGAGGCGTTGGGTGAGGCCAGGTATGTCGCCAAAGCTGACGACGATGACGAGGCCGACGCCGATCAGGATGGCCGCCGCGACCGCGAAACAGGCGATGGGCGGCGGCATGGCACCGTCCGGCGTCTTGCCGATCACTAGGCCCGACAGGGTGGCCTCATCCTTAGCTGGCCAGCGACCCTGCAGCCCCCAATAGGCGTGCAGGCCTGCGATGGCGACCAGTACACCGATCAGAACGAGGGGCAGGATTTGGGTCATGCGGCGCGAGCGACTGCGGCCAGGATGGCGTCCTCGAAGATATCATAGAGGGCTGGCGGCATGTCGTGGCCCATGCCGGGGATGACGCGTAGCTCAGCCCCGGGGATGGCGGCGGCGGTGGACTCTCCACCCCTGACCTGGACCAGGGGGTCGTCGGCCCCGTGCAGCACGACCGTCGCGATGTTGAGTTTGGACAGGCGTTCGGTGCGGTCGCCGTCGCCGCGAATGGCTCCCATCTGGCGGGCCGCGCCGGTGGGGTTGAAGGCGCGGGCGTGCTCAGCGATGACGCGGGCGCGCAGGGCACCGTCGG
Source organism: Alphaproteobacteria bacterium (assembly GCA_031427275.1). Classification (GTDB taxonomy): domain Bacteria; phylum Pseudomonadota; class Alphaproteobacteria; order Caulobacterales; family Caulobacteraceae; genus Phenylobacterium. The sequence continues at coordinate 849 of JANPNB010000410.1, forward strand.
GCCAAGGATAGGCGGGGCTGCCGATGGTCTGGGCATTGGCGACGCCGTGGGCGAGATAGCCCTCATAGTTGGTGGCCGGATTGGGCGGGACGGCGGTGAGGGTCGCGCCTGCCTCAGGCTTTGGGTCCATCGTGCCCGGCGCGCCGTTCGCCGACATGATCGAGGTGAGCGACAGGGTGCGGTCGGGGTGATTGATCGCCACGGCCTGGGAGATCATGCCGCCCATGGAGACGCCAGCGATGTGGGCCTTGGCAACGCCAGCAGCCTCCAGCACCGCCATGGCGTCGGCGGCCATGTCGGAAAGGCTGTAGCGGTCTCCGTCCTTGAACCAAGTGGAGAGGCCTGTGTCGCGGTTGTCGAAGCGAATAGCTTGGTAGCCCTTGGCGGTCAGTCGCGCGCAGAAGGCTTCCGGCCAACGGGTCATTTGTGAGCCCAAGCCGTTGATCAGTAGGATGGTCGGGTGGCTAGGGTCACCGAAGGTTTCGTAATTGATCTCGACGGGGCCGTTAGTGGCTGTCGGCATTGGGTTTTCCTCCCGAGTTCCGAAACAAAGACGTCATCCTAGGCCTTGTGCCTAGGACCCCTCGATCCGCAACTCAGAATTTTCCGGAGAGTCAGCGGCGTTTGAAACAGGGGTCCTAGGCCTTGTGCCTAGGATGACGGGGGTGTTTGATGCGCCTCTTACGGCACCATAACCACGCGGCCGACGGCGGCGCGGCTTTCGATGTAGGCGTGGGCCCCGGCGGCGTCGGACAGGGGGAAGACCTTGTCGATGACCACTTCAAGCTCGCCCGCCGCGGCGTCGTTGATCAGTTGCTGGATGTTGTCATGCACGCGGTCGGTCATGATTTCGGCGCCTAGGAACACGCCGGAGAGGGTGCGGTTGCCGCCCATCATCGAGCCGACATCGACCCGCATGGGTTCGCGGCCGGCGGCGCCAACCATCGAGACCCGGCCGCGATAGGCCAAGCTGTTGATCGAACCTTGCAGAGTGGGGCCGCCAACGCTGTCGACAATGACATTGGCTCCCTTGTTGTTGGTCAGGCGCATGACCTCTTTGGGGACTTCATGGGTCAGGTAGTTGATGCCGTGGTCCATGCCCAGGCGCTTGAGCTTCTCAAGCCGTTCGTCAGAGGAGGCGGTGGCCAGGATCAGGCCCGCGCCGCCACGCTTGGCCAACTGGATAGCGGCAACGCCGACGCCGGACGCACCGGCCTGAACCAGCACGGTTTCACCCTTTTGCAGGCGGCCGAATTCGAACAAGCAGTCGTGGGCTGTGCCAAAGGTGACGGGAATGGCGGCGGCCTTTTGCATGTCGTAGCCGTCGGGGACGGGCCAACAATTGCGGGCCGGGACGGAGCGCAGCGCTGCATGGCTGCCGAAATTGTTCAGGGTGGCGACGCGTTGGCCAACGCGAAGATGTTCGACTTCAGCCCCGACTTCGATGATCGTACCAGAGGCTTGGTAGCCGACAATGTGCGGCCGGGAGGCCAATTGACCGCCGAACCGGCTGAGCGTGTCACCGCCCTCGATAGCGATGGCCTCGACCTGAATGATCACGCCCTTGGGGTGTACGGTGGGGTCTGGAACGTCCTCATATTTCAGGACCTCGGGGCCACCGTTCTCGTAATAGACTGCGGCTTTCATGGCTTCCTCCAGGGTTGTTTGGAAGACGACTTGTCACGCCCCTGGTTCCCCGGCAAGCCCAAGGTGGGCATCGCGGAGGGCTCCGCCGACATTAGGGACTCATAATCCTTGGTCTAGGGC
>JANPNB010000411.1:0-4252 GCA_031427275.1 Alphaproteobacteria bacterium
AGCTCCTCGCGGTGGGCGTCGTCGCGGGCATAGATGATCTTGCCGCCATGGCTGAGGCGGTAGAGGGGTGGCAGGGCGAGGTAGAGACGACCGGCACGGATCAAGCCCGGCATGCTGCGATAGAAGAACGTAATTAGTAGACTGGCGATATGGGCACCGTCGACGTCAGCGTCGGTCATGATCACCACGCGTTCATAGCGCAGGTCTTCTTCCTTGAAGCGCGAGCCAGCCTGGACGCCCAGCGCTAACAGCAGATCCGACAGTTCCTTATTGGCCCCCATCTTGTCGGAGGTCGCCGAGGCAACGTTCAGGATCTTGCCGCGCAGAGGCAGGATCGCTTGGGTGCGACGGTCGCGAGCCTGCTTGGCTGAGCCACCGGCGCTGTCGCCCTCGACCAGAAAGATTTCGGTGCCGTCGGTGGCCTGACCTGAACAGTCCGCCAGTTTGCCGGGCAGGCGCAGCTTGCGGGTCGCTGAGGCACGGGAGACCTCCTTGTCGCGGCGTCGCTTCAGACGTTCTTCGGCGCGTTCGATGACGAATTCCAACAGCGCGTTTGCCGACTTGGGCTGAGCGGTTAGCCAGTGATCGAAGGGATCCCGCAGGGCGTTCTCTACTAAACGCTGTGCATCGGCGGAGGAGAGCCGCTCCTTGGTCTGGCCCTGGAATTCTGGATTGGCCACGAATACGCTGACCAAAGCCCCGGCTTGGGAGATCACATCGTCGGCGGTGATCAGGCCGCCGCGCTTTTCGCCGGAGAGTTCGGCATAGGCCTTGAGGCCCCGGGTGAGCGCTGCACGTAGGCCGGCCTCATGAGTGCCGCCCTCTGGTGTGGGCACGGTATTGCAATAGGACTGCATAAAGCTGTCGGCCTCGCCGAAGCCCGCAGGCGTCCAGGCCACAGCCCATTCAACCTTGCCGGTCTCGCCCTTGCGCTCATAGCGACCTGCAAAGGGTTCGGGGGTAACGGTCTCGATGCCTGCGACCCGTTCGGCCAGGAAATCGGCCAATCCATTGGGAAACCGGAAGGTGGCTTCGGTCGGGGTTTGGTCGTGGATGCGGGAGGGATGGCAGGTCCAGCGGATCTCGACCCCGCCGAACAGATAGGCCTTGGAACGGGCCATTCGGTAGAGTCGCGCGGGTTTGAAAGTTGCACCGTCGCCAAAGATCACCGGGTCAGGGTTGAAGCTGAACCACGTGCCGTGCTTGCGGGTCGCCCCGAGCTTTTCGATCCCGCCCAAGGGTTTGCCGCGGCTAAAGGCTTGGCGCCATTCGAAACCGTCTTTGAAGGCGGTAACTTCCAACCGCTCAGAGAGGGCGTTGACCACCGAGACGCCGACCCCGTGCAGACCGCCGGAGGTTTCATAGACCTTGCCGCTAAACTTACCGCCCGAGTGCAGGACGGTCATAATGACTTCCAGCGCTGATTTGCCGGGGTGTTTGGGGTGTGGGTCGACCGGAACGCCGCGCCCGTCATCCTTGACAGTCAGCATGCCGTCGGCGTCGAAGATCACCTCGATCAGCTTGGCGTGACCGGCAACAGCCTCGTCCATGGCGTTGTCAAGCACCTCGGCAAACAGGTGATGCAAGGCGCGCTCATCGGTGCCGCCGATGTACATGCCCGGACGTTTTCGGACAGGCTCGAGACCCTCGAGAACCTCGATATCCTTAGCGGAGTAGCCATCACCATTAGCTCGCGGCTCATGGAGTTGGGCCAGCGGCGCGAGCGGCGGGGGGTTGAGAGCATCATCAAATAGCGAGGCTTGGGGCGCGGCCTTGGACATGGGCGGCACCATAGCCGTGATTCGGAGGGGGATGTAGGTGATCGGCTACGCCAATTGCTTACCCAGTGTTCGGGGGCGTCTACGCTATTCAGATCGTCTTTCGGTCAGACCGCCATTGCCGTTGAGGTATCGCTTTGCTGTCTCCGAGCTAGGCCCAGATCACGGCTTGACCTGAGCCCATCTGCCCGTGAGGGATAGCGAAGCTTTTTCCGACCTAGGATAATTCCATGACCGAGACCGTTATCGTTTCTGACAAGGGCCACGTGCGGACCATCCGGCTCAATCGGCCGGAAAAGAAAAATGCCATCAGTTTGGAGTTGGCTTGGGGGGTTATCGGGGCGGTGGATGCGGCCGCCGCCGACGATAATGTCTGGGTGGTGGCGATTACGGGAAGCGGAGACGCGTTTTGTGCAGGGTTAGACCTGACGCCGGACGGTGCCTTCACCTCGCCGAAGACAGCGCAGGCGGCGCAGTTGGATGATATCGGCTGGGTGGGTGAGTTCTTGCTGTCGATCCGCAAGCGGTGCGATAAGCCCGTGGTGGGTGGGGTGAATGGTGTGGCCGTTGGCGCGGGTTTGGGGCTGGCCATGGCTTGTGACACCCGGCTGGTGGCGCGCAGTGCCCGGTTGATGGCGGGGTATACGCGGATCGGTGGGTCGCCAGACGCTGGGCTGACCATAACCTTGCCGCAGACCATGGGGTACGAAAAGGCCATGCGATTCATGATGGAAAACCGCACGGTGCTGGGCGAGGAGGCTGTAGCGCTGGGCATGGCCGGTGAAGTGGTGGACGACGATAAGTTCGACGCGCGGCTGGAGGCCTATTGCCAGGAGTTATGTGCGTGGTCGCCGATTACATTGCGGCTGCTCAAACGCGGCATGGCACGGTCGATGGAGACTGGCGATCTGGAGAGCCAGTTGCGCTATGAGGTCGGGAATATCCGCATCGCGTTCAGCAGCGAGGACGGCAAGGAGGCGCGCAAAGCGTTCCTTGAGAAGCGGAAACCTGTGTTTGTCGGTCGTTGAACAGTTGTCCTGCCCCGGCTTTCACCTGCATAAGGAGAAAAATCCAGGGGATGAGACATGCACTATAAAGAGCTGAAGCAGGCTTGGGGCGAACTGATCGCACCGGGGTCAACCTTCGAGATTGTTGAGACCCAGGTTCGCGGGATTGGCTTGCGCAGTTTCAAGAACGCGCCGCCCAGCATTCGCGAGGTGTGGTTGTCGACCGTGGCACATGCTGACCGCGACTATCTCGTCTATCAGGACGAGCGGATGACCTATCGGCAGGCGCACCAGCAGGTAGGCGCGATCGCCAGCTGGCTGTTTGCCCAAGGGGTGAAGCCCGGTGATCGGGTGGCCATCGCCATGCGCAACTATCCCGAATGGATGTTGATCTATTGGGCCTGTGTTTCCGTCGGGGTTGCGGTTGTCGGGATGAATGCCTGGTGGGTGCCCGACGAGCTGGAGTATGCCCTGAAGGATTCTGAGCCCAAGGTGATCTTCGCTGACCGCGAGCGTTTGGCGCAGATCCTTGAGAAGTCGGACACGGCGGCGAAATCCAAGTTGGTTGGGGTGCGGGTCGATACCTTACCCGGCGGCGTGACCGCTTGGGCAGATGTGATCGGCAGCGGCGGGACAATGCCGGACGTGACCGTCGATCCCGATGCGGACGCCTGCATCTTCTATACCTCCGGCACCACGGGATTCCCCAAGGGCGCGCAGCTGACACACCGGGGCTGTGTGTCCAACCTGTTCAATATGATGTTCTCAGGCCAGGCGACGGCGTTGGCGACCGCGCGGGCAACGGGGGTAGCCCCCGACCCCAACGCGCCATTGCCGATCCCTGTGGGGTTGCTGACCACGCCGCTGTTCCATGTGACCGCCAACAATTGCGGGGCCTATGCGCTGACTGCCGGGGGCGGAACCATTGTATTGATGTACCGCTGGGATGCCGGCGAGGCCCTGAAAATTATTGAGCGCGAGCGGGTGACCTCAATGAGTGGGGTGCCAGTGATGAGCCGCGAACTGCTGAGCCATCCCGACTTCGCGACTACCGACACGTCGAGCCTAGTCAGCCTGGGTGGTGGCGGGGCGCAGCTGTTGCCTGACCTGGTGGCCAAGATCGATAGCCAGGTGAAAACGGCGCGACCCAATACCGGATACGGCATGACCGAAACCTGCGGGATTATCACCTCGGTGTCGGGTGATTTCTTTGTCGATAAGCCCGCCAGTGCTGGACCGGCGATGCCGAGCTTTGAGGTCAAGTGCGTCGATGACGACGGAAACACCGTGCCAGCGGGCCAAATCGGCGAGCTGTGGGTCAAGGGTGCCCCGGTGATCAAGGGCTATATCAACCGGCCAGAGGCGACTGCAGAGTCCATTACCGACGGTTGGCTGCATACCGGCGATGTGGCGCGGATTGATGAGGATGGCTTCATCTTCATCGTCGACCGCAAGAAGGACATGGTG
>JANPNB010000412.1:0-2852 GCA_031427275.1 Alphaproteobacteria bacterium
GTTCAAATCCGCGCAGCGGTCGCTGGCTATCTTCAAGAGTGAGGGGGCGACGTCTACTCCCACCACTCGACCGTCAGTTCCGACCAGCTCCGCCAGTTGCATTACCGACTGACCGGCTCCACAGCCGACATCGACAATCACCTCGCCAGCCTTGGGCACCAGCGCCTCAATTGCGGCAAGTCCTAACGGTGAGAGCTGGAGATCAATGAGCGCCCAATTGCTAGCCCAAGCTTTCGCCGCGAGCTCGCGAGCCAGAGCGTGCAAATGTCTCGGTGGCTCAGTCATTGGCCAGAACTGGCCCACATCTCTCCGCGCGGCCTCAACTTACGCCGCCACAGGCTTCCGCGGGCGACCACCCAATCGCCCATTTTGTTGTGACGCCTGCGTTCTCGCAATTGCCCGTCGCATAAGGGTCGAGCCGAGCTGATCGGCCAGCAACTGAGGCACCGAAATATCGGCATCAAGACACTCAACGCGCAGGGTGTAGCCCCCGCCTTCGATCTCAATCTTGGTTAGGTTTTCAGCACTCGCATCTTCCAGTCCCGGCAGAGCGGTAAGTGGAAACCCGACGACTGCCCCGGTATTCAACGTGATCATCACCCGAGCACTGCGACGATCATATCGCGCCTCAATCGCCAACAACTGTCGTTTCAGCCTTTGCGCAGTCCGCTGAGTGATCGCGTCGAAATCCTGCGAAGTCGGCGTCTCGAATTCAGCCATGGATCGCTCTCCATTTCATACAAATCAACGGCAATTTCGCCGCGATCATGGCACCAACCTCGGCAATGTCGGTCGCCCGAAAGCCCGCTTGGTCAACGAGGCGGACGGGTCCATCGGGGCAATTCAATTCAAACCTTGCCAAGGCACCCAATCGCATGAACGTGCGGCGGTGGGTGGTCGTTCGAGTGAATGGCCACGCGAATATTTCGGATCGTCAAAACGGTCGGCACGTGTTGGGTGTCTCATAAACCTAATATGATATCTAGGTTTATTTCGGGATAACTTACATTACATTCCTGACGTGCGATCAGCCTTGCGAATTGGCACCGAGACCCGCCACTACTAATCACAAAATTCGGCGGAATCGAGCGTGATTGCAATCTTGAGGTTACGTGATATCATTGTTATCATATTACTTGGAGCCAGCCCAATGCCCGACCTGATTGTACGCGGTGTCGATGAGGCCCTCGTGCGCGCCTTGAAGGCGCGCGCCGGAGCGTTGGGCCGTAGCGCAGAAGCTGAGCACCGGGAAATCCTCGCCGCTGCGTTAGTCGGGCCGCGCAAACGTAGCTTCGCAGAAGTCTTGGCCGCTATGCCAGACGTCGGTCGTGACGCCGACTTTGAGCGGGTTCAATCCAACGGCGAGCCGCCGCGTGTATTTGATTGACACCAACGTCGTCAGCGAGGCCCGCAAGGGTGTGAGGGCCAATGCTGGCGTCATCAACTTCTTCCGCAGCGTTGAAGCGGCCGACGAGCCGCTCTTCCTGTCTGTGGTCACGGTGGGGGAACTCAGGCGCGGCATTGAAATGCTTCGACATCGGGGCGACCGTCCACAGTCAGAACAGCTTGAGGGTTGGTTGGGCGACCTCCTCGAACAATTCGCCGCCAACATTCTGGTCTTCGATGCTGATGCCGCTCAGGTTTGGGGCCGATTGCGGGTGCCCAATCCAGAAAACCTACTCGACAAGCAGATTGCTGCCATTGCCCTGGTAAACGACCTCACCGTCGTGACGCGGAATACCGCTGACTTCGCCGGAACAAGCGTGAGGTTGATGAACCCGTTTTCGTAAACTGCCCCTCACATCTCCCCGCGCGGCATCGCTTTGCGCACCGCAGGGTCAAAGCCGCTGGCCACCCATTCGCCCATGGCGGTATTCCAGTGGGAGAAGAATAGCCGCTCTTTGGGATCAGGGCTCAACGCCAAGCGCTCGGGGAACAGGTTCCAGTCGGTGAGCACCGGGGTTGGCGGTCGAACATAACGGTCGGTGGTGGGCAGGGCGCTACGCAGCCAACCGCCGCGACTGTAATACTGGTGCCAGGTTCGGCGCATTTGCTGGCCGTCGCCGTCCAAACGCGCGTGGAAGGTTGCGGTGTCATAGAGCACGCAGGTTCCAGCGGGACCGTAGAGCGGCACTTCGCGATAGGCATCGCCCAGGCCTTCATAAGCCTCGCCCAGAGTTTCATATCCACGGCTGTCGGGCACGACACAGAAGGCCGGCGTGCCTGGTGCCACATCGCTGAGATAATGGATCGCGCACAGCCAATCGCACGGATTGTAGGGCTTTCGGATCAACCGGTCGGCGACCACTGCGTCGTGGTGGAAGGCCATGGACCCTGGGCCAGCACCTTCCGGTGTTTCCCGCAAATTGAACTCTGAGAACCGGACCTTGTCTTCCCCGCCCATCAATTTCGCGACGAGGGGATAGGAGCGATGGTGGCGGGTGAAGGGGTCCAACTCGGGATGATCGAGCAGGGGTTGGGAATAGATCAGACCCTGATTGCGGTGGTGCGGCTTGCGTTTGTCCGTCAGGCCCCAAGCGAGGGGGCGCTCTGCCTGGGTGCGGTCGAAGAAGGCATTGAGAAAGGCCACTTCGTCGGGGTCTAGGGCTTGGTCAAGTACTGCAAAACCGTGAGCTTCGAAATGGGCAAAGGCAGTTTCGATCTCATCGACCGGATCGAAGTGTCGAACCGGCTCACGGCTGACCCGCCCAAAGCCCTGGGACGCCCGGGTCGGATCGCCGTTGTGGTTTGCTTCGGCCTGCAATTGAATTTTCATGCGCGCTTCGCTTACGGGTGTGATCTCAAATAGAGCCTATCGCCCTTCACCTGAAATGACTCCAGGCGACGGAGGA
>JANPNB010000413.1:0-3420 GCA_031427275.1 Alphaproteobacteria bacterium
AGGCCTTGCAAATGGGCGGCTCCGATCAATGGGGCAATATCGTCAACGGCGTGGAGCTGATTCGCCGCGTGGACCAAAAGCCAGCCTTTGGTTTGACCACCCCCCTGCTCGCCACGGCGTCTGGCCAAAAGATGGGTAAGACTGTCGGTGGGGCTGTGTGGCTCAACGCCGACATGCGCAGCCCCTACGACTACTGGCAGTTCTGGCGCAACACCGAAGACGCCGACGTCGGACGGTTCATGAAGCTCTTCACTGACCTTCCCCTGGACGATATCGCGCGCTTCGAATCCATGGCTGGTGCCGACATCAACGAGGCCAAGAAGGTGCTAGCCAACGAAGCCACCCGCATGCTGCACGGCTTAGAGGCGGCCCAGGCCGCTGCTGAGGCCGCGCGGGTTGCTTTTGAGGTGGGCAGCGTGTCCAGCGACATGCCGACCCACGAGATTGCCCAAGCAGACCTCGACGCCGGGATCATCCTGGCGACACTCGCCACGGACGCTGGCCTCGCGACGTCACGCGGCGAAGCGCGTCGCTTGGCTCAGGGTGGTGGTCTTCGTGTCAATGACAAGGCCGAAACCGACGGCAATCGAACCTTGACCGCCGCCGATCTCGTCGATGGCGTGATCAAGCTCGCGGCGGGCAAGAAGAAAATCGTTCTGGTCAGGCCGGTCTAGGAAGGGATTTCACCACATGTCGAACATCGAACCCGGCGCACCGGCCCCTGAGTTTGAAATGGCCGGTCCCGACGGCCCACTGAAACTCGCCGATTTCGCGGGCAAACCTATCGTGCTCTATTTCTATCCTAAGGACGACACCACCGGCTGCACGAAAGAAGCCCAGGAATTCTCCGGCCTAGCAGCAGACTTCGCCAAGGCCGGGGTCGCCGTGATTGGCGCGTCCAAAGACAGCATAAAGAGCCACGCCAAGTTCACCGCCAAATATGATCTCAAGCTCCCTCTGGGGTCCGATCCGGAAGGCGTAGTGATCGAGGCCTACGGCTCCTGGGTCGAAAAGAGCATGTATGGCCGCAGCTATATGGGCATCGACCGCTCAACCTTTCTCATCGACCAGACAGGAAACTTTGCTCGAATCTGGCGCAAAGTGAAGGTCGCCGGACATGCTGCAGAGGTTTTGAAGGCCGCCCAGACGCTCTGACCGGACTGTGGCGGAAGGTCGCGCCTTTTTGGGGATTACATCGCCGACAACTCATGTTCGGATAGCTGGGCTGTGGTAGATTTGTCGCGCTCCCATAAGGATTCGGCGGCGATCCCCCGACCGATGGCAATGCCCCTAGCGTGACCATTAACCAGTCGCTAATGAGTCGCAGGTGTAGCTTGCCTACTCATTCTGCGCGCCTTGCAGCGCGTGAGGGGTTGCGCCTTTTCATTTTCTCATCACATATCCGGCCAACCTGACGTTTCGCAGCCGATACGGTGAGCATGACACGCATCGCGCGCCTTCGCCGATCGCTCCAAGAGCTATTCCCCGAGAGGCACATCTATGTGCGATCGGGGGGAACAATGCGCGCCTTCGCGCTCTCTCCAGCCAAGCAATGGATCGCTGCCGGAGCCGTCGGAGCCTGCGCGCTCTGGATGGGCGTCAGCACGGCAGCCATGATGGTCAGCGCTATGACCCAGTCGGCGTCAGATCACGAATTGGCCCGACTGCAGGCCAAGTCTGAGCGTTGGGTTGCCGATCGTGAAGCGCGCCTGAACAGCGCCGTGGCCCAGCTGAACGCCACAAACGGATCTATTGATGGCCTCGCCGAGAACGTCGAAAAGCGACACGCCGCCCTGGCGATGCTGCTGACCGAAGTCCGCAGCGCGCCCGGCGCTGCAGAGGCGCTAGCCCCGACAGTCGTCTTCACGGCCAAAATCACAGATAAAACCAGCCCTATGCGGCGGATCGAATTGGTTCGCGCCAGCCAAGAACGGTTGATCGATGCGGCTGACAATTTCGCCAAGGGTAGAGCCGATCGCCTGCGCTTGGCGTTCCGTTTGGCAGGTCTAACGCCTTCGTCGTTCCTGCCGAAGGCCGGGAACCTCGGTGGTCCGCTGATCGAGGCCAAAGATCCCCGCGCTCTGGCTGCCGTCCTCGATGTCGACGAGGGTTTCGCCATTCGTATTCAACACGCCGCAACCAACCTGTCGGAAGCCGGTGCCCTGGCCGATGCCGCCACCAAATTACCGCTTTCGGCGCCGACCACCCAAAACTCCCGCTCTAGCGGGTTTGGGGTCAGGTTCGATCCCTTCACCCGTCGCCCCGCCTTTCACTCGGGTCTGGACTTCACCGGCGGCATGGGATCGCCGATCTATGCGACGGCACCCGGCGTAATCTCGTTCACCGGGGTACGTTCCGGCTACGGCAATACGGTCGAAATTGACCACGGCAATGGCTTCAAAACCCGCTTCGCCCATCTCTCTGGCATAGCCGTTTCTTCTGGCCAACGCGTGGCTGTTGGCCAACGCGTAGGGGCTCTGGGCTCAACGGGCCGGTCCACCGGGCCACACTTGCACTATGAGGTTTGGGTCAACGGACGGGCCCAGAATCCCGACCGCTTTCTAAAGGCGGGGGAATATGTTCAGCAAAGCGGCTAAAAGCCTTCCGGCACCAGCATCGAAAACTGAGGTTACAAGCATCAGTCCATCGACCGAGAATGGCGCGCGCCCAAAGATCAGGCCAGCCTCCCTCATCTCAGAAAACTTGACGATCGAAGGCAATGTCATCGGCGAAGGCGAGGTCCAGATCGACGGTGTGGTGCGGGGCGATGTCCGCGTTGGCAAGGTCACGGTTGGCGAAACCGGCCATGTTGAAGGCGCGATCTACGCTGAGTCCGTCGAAATTCGCGGGCGCATCATTGGCGAAATCACAGCAAAGCAGGTGAGGCTCTACGCCACCGGCTATGTCGACGGCGACATCACCCACGAACAGCTCGCCATGGAAACCGGCGCGTTCTTCCAAGGTCGCAGCCTGAAGTTCCAACGCCCGGTCGTGGCTCAGGCGGTACCAGCAACGGTTCTCAAGCCGGTTTAGCCCTCGCGCGTGACCCCAACGCGCTGAGCTAAACTTGCACCCATAAACGCATCCAGATCGCCATCGAGCACGCCCTGCGTATCAGAGGTTTCCACGTCGGTGCGCAGGTCCTTGACCATCTGATAGGGCTGCAGGACGTAGCTGCGGATCTGGTGGCCCCAGCCGATGTCGGTCTTCTGGTCTTCCAAGGCCTGGGCGGCGGCTTCGCGCTTTTGCAGTTCCAGCTCGTAGAGCCGGGCGCGCAGCATCTTCCACGCCGTGGCGCGGTTCTTGTGTTGCGAGCGCTCGCTCTGGCAGGCGACGGCGATGCCGGTCGGGATGTGGGTCAGACGCACGGCGCTGTCGGTCTTGTTGACGTGCTGGCCGCCGGAGCCGCTCGCCCGGTAG
>JANPNB010000414.1:0-8997 GCA_031427275.1 Alphaproteobacteria bacterium
CCTATCTGAGGGCGGCTACAGGGCTTGCGGGTTCGGGCCGATCCTGGGAAGCGATGCGCACGGGACAGTAGGTTGTTGGCTATGTCCAGACCTACTGCTTTTGCGACGCGGCGATGGTTACGCCGGGACCATTCTTCTTGACCATATCGCCGACCTTGATGATTGCGGGTCCCAGGATCACGATGAACAAAACCGGCAGGAAGAACACGATCATCGGCACGGTCAGCTGAGCGGGTAGTTGTGCGGCCTTTTTCTCGGCTGCGGACATCCGCAGTTCGCGATTTTCCTTGGCCATGATGCGCAAAGCCGCACCCAGCGGCGTGCCGTACTTTTCCGCTTGGATCATCGCCAGGGAGACTGACTTGATGCCGGGGTGATTGGTGCGTTTGGCCAGTCCCTCATAGGCCTGGCGGCGTTCGGGCAGGTAGGACAGTTCGGCGGTCAAGAGGGTCAGTTCCTCGGCCAGCTCGATGGAAGCTCCGCCGATTTCCTGGCTGACCTTTTGAATGGCCGCTTCGATGGACATGCCGGATTCAACGCAGATCAACAGAAGGTCCAGCGTGTCGGGAAAGGCTCCGACGATGGACTCGCGTCGCTTGGAGGCGATGTTGGAGATGTAGACGTTGGGGGCATAGTAGCCGAGAGTCATAGCACCGACAGTACAGGCCAGCTTGTTGAGGGTCGCCATGCCGAACCCATTGATGAGGAACAGGTAAACCGCTGCCGATGCGGCGAACGCGAATGGCAGTACGAACCTAAAGAAGTAGAAGGTCGAGACGGGTCGGGGGCCGCGGAAACCGGCCTGGGCTAGCTTTTCGACCACCTTGGGGTCTTCCAACAAGCGTGAAAGTTGAAGGCGATCGACGACCCTCTTGTACATGCCCTCATCGACGTGGCGGAGCGCTTGGCCTTGGGCGTTAGCGGCCAGCGCCTCACGTGACTTGCGGCGCAGTTCTTCGCGGCGGGTCGACACCGACTTCAGCCTGGATTCCAGGCTTGAGCGGGTAAACATCGGGGTGATGATGGTCATCATGGTGGCGAATGAAACCACCGCCACAAAGATGGCGAAGAGATTTTCCGGATTGGCTAGGGCGGCGGGGTTCATGCTCGCGCCCTAGATTTTGAAGTTGATCATTTTTTTCATCACGAAAATCCCGAAAGCCATCATTGCGGCACCGATCATCAGCATGACGTGACCCCGGGGGTCGGTGAACATCGGGGCCATATAGGCTGGGCTGGTGATGCTGATCAGCGCGATCACGCCGGGCGGCAGAGAGCCGATGATGATGGCCGATGCCACAGCTTCTCCGGACAGGGCCTTGATCTTCTCCCGCATGAGTTTGCGCGCCCGGATAACGGTCGACAGGTTGGACAAAGCTTCGGCCAAGTTTCCGCCGGTCTTGGCTTGGATCGCCAACACGATGGCGAAGAAGCGGACCTCTTGGGTCGGCATGCGGGCGAACATTCTCTCCAGAGCGTTGTCCATGCCGACGCCCATACCCAGGGCCTCGGTCAGACGGCGAAACTCGCCGCCCAGCGGCTCGCTGCTTTCTTGGCCAATGATCCGCAGGCTGTCATGCACGGGCATACCCGACTTGATGCCGCGGACTACGATGTCCATGGCATCTGGAAAGTCAGCGGTGAAACGCTTGGTTCGACGTCCGCCGAGAAAGCCAACTACCCAGCGCGGAAGCCCAAAACCGGCTGCAAACCCGACACCCAGTCCAAGAAGCGGCGGCTGGCGCAAGACCAAGGCTGCGGCAAAAGCCACAGCGCCGACGATACCGCTGGCGATCCAGAATCCCTTGACGTTGTCTTCCAAGCCCGCCTGAAGCAGCTTCGCCGAAAGGCTTAGCGTGGCTTTGCGGGCTTGGCGGTCCTGCTCACGTAAGCCTTTGACGATCTGGCGTCTCCGGCTCTCTTGAGGCGATGCGGCCTTACGCTTGCCCGCCTCGCGGGGGTCGTGGCCCACAATGGTTTGGGCGCGCTTGACTGTCTTGCTAGACTCAGCCCCGCTTCCCGTCACAGCAAAGCCCAGGCCTGCTACGGTTACAAAGCCCAGTACCGCCACCAGCAGAGTGATGAGAGTGGGGTTCAAGCGCTTACTCCGCCGCGTCTAAGGCTTCTGCGAGCTCTCGCTCCAGGCCGTAATAGCGCGCGCGATCCCAGAAGCGGGGGCGGGCAATGCCTGTAGAACGATGCCGTCCCAAAACATTACCGTCGGCGTCTTCTCCGGTGATTTCATAGACGAACAGGTCTTGCGTGATGATGACTTCACCCTCGAGTCCCACGACCTCAGTGATATGGGTGATGCGACGTGAGCCGTCGCGAAGACGGGCAGCTTGAATGATCACGTCAACCGATCCGACGATCATTTCTCGAATGGTGCGCGAGGGCAGGCCGTAGCCGCCCATGGTGATCATGGATTCGACCCGGCTAATAGCTTCGCGTGGGCTATTGGCGTGTAGAGTTCCCATGGAGCCGTCGTGGCCCGTGTTCATGGCTTGCAAGAGGTCGAAGGCCTCCGGTCCGCGGACTTCGCCGACGATGATCCGCTCCGGGCGCATCCGCAGGCAGTTCTTGACCAGATCACGCATGGTGATCGTGCCCGAACCCTCGAGGTTGGGTGGACGCGTTTCCAGACGCACCACATGGGGCTGTTGGAGTTGAAGTTCTGCGGCGTCTTCGCAGGTCACGACCCGCTCGGTGGGGTCAATGAAAGCTGTCAGAGTATTGAGTAGAGTGGTTTTGCCAGAGCCAGTTCCGCCCGAAATGATTAGGTTACAGCGACAGGCCCCGATGACCCCGAGCACGCGCGCGCCTTCCGGACTGATGGACGCATAGTCCACCAGGTTCTTCATGGTCAGCTTGTCTTTTTTGAATTTCCGGATGGTGAGGGTCGGTCCGTCCAAGGACAGCGGCGGCGCAATGACATTGACCCGGGATCCGTCGGGCAGACGGGCATCGCAAATCGGGCTGCTCTCATCAACGCGGCGGCCGACTTGGCTGACGATCCGCTGACAGATGTTCATCAGTTGGGCGTTGTCACGGAACCGCACATTGGTCAGCTGGACCTTGCCGTTGACCTCGATGAACACCCGCGTCGCACCATTGACCATGATGTCGGCAATATCGTCACGGGCCAGCAGGGGTTCGAGCGGCCCGTAGCCCAAGACGTCATTTATGATGTCCTGAACCAAGTGGTCCTGCTCGGCCACCGACATGGAGACGTTCTTGATCGCCACCAGCTCTGCGACGATGTCGCGGATCTCTTCCCCGGCCCGCTTGGTGTCAAGCTGAGCCAGCTGCGACAGGTCGATGGTATTAATCAGCGCATTAAAGATCGTGGTCTTGGTGGCGTGATAATAGTCGGACTGTTCCCGCACGACCTGGGTCGGACCTTGGGCAGCGCGCAGCTGGTCAAATCCCGACGTGGCCTTAGGACCGGCAGCAGGACCTCCCGCCTTGGGAGCCGCCGCAACAGGTGCGGGTGCTGCCGCGACGGGTTCGATGCGCTGGGGGCGCGTAGCGATGGGTGCCGCTTCGCTTGGGGCTGGGGGCGGACTCTCCGCCGGCGCAGCCCGGGTCGCGCTCTCAGTGGGACGCTTTCCAAACATCTATTTGCGCTTGAAGAGGCCGGAGAGCAGCGAGGCCTTCTGCTGTGGGGGAGGATCGCGACGGGCAATTTGTTGGGCCAGATCGTCGATGCCTTCGGTAGACCGCGACTTTGGACCGACCTCGGAGAGCATTTGTCCGTTGTTTGCGGCTTGACCAAACAATTTGGGATCGAATGGCAGAACTAGGGAGGGGGTCAGACCCAAGGCTTCGCCAAAATCCTTGACCGGAATTTCGGGCCGACCGGGCACACCGACTTGGTTAAGGACCAGTCGCGGTGGGGCGTCATTGGGCCTGGCCCGACGCACCAGATCAATCATGTTCTTGGCGTTGCGCAGCGAGGCTAAGTCTGGCGTCGCGACAATGACCAGATCATCGGACGACAGGAGAATCTTACGTTTCCAGGCGGTCCAGACATGGGGCAGGTCGAGGACCACAAAAGGTGCCGCAGAGCGGATTTTCTGGGTCACCTCTTCGTAGGCTTCCGGCCCTATTTCGTATTCAACGTCTAGCAAGGCTGGAGCGGCAAAGAGTGACAACCGCTCACTGCACCTCGCCATCATCCGGTCCATCAAGACCGGGTCGAGACGATCAGGCTGGGTCAGGGCGTCGGCAATGCCTTGAATAGGATCCTGATTGAAATCCAACCCCGCCGTGCCGAACGGCAGGTCGAAGTCGACCAAGACAGCGCCGGTCTGCAGGCGTTCGCTAATGGAATAGGCCACATTGTGGGCGATGGTTGACGATCCCGAGCCGCCCTTGGCACCGCAGAAGGCGATCTGTCGGCCAACGAAGGGCGCGGAGGGATCGGAGTAGAGTGTGGTGACCGCGCGGACGATCTGTAGCGGATCAAAGGGTGGCACCAGATATTCCGAAACGCCGCGGCGCATCAGTTCGCGGTAAAGGGCAATGTCGTTGGCGGCACCCAACACAACTACCTTGGTGCCGGGGTCGCAAACCTCGGCCAGTTGGTCGAGCATGGTCAGTAGTTCGGCGGCGGTATCACGGCTCTCGACCATGACCAGCGAAGGTGTGGGCTGGGTCTGATAGAGATCGCGAGCTGCCGCCAATCCGCCTGGCCGCACAGCAACGACCGTTCGTTCCATTCGGCGATCAGAGGCCGCGCGCTCGGCAACCTCGGCGGTTTCCGATCCTGCTGTGAAAATGTGGATCGTGATGCGGGGGAGAGTGACCTCGCCAATGGCACTCTCGGCCCGCGCAATCAGATCCTGAACGTGGTTTGGCTCGGGGTTGTAGGTGGTGTTCTCGTCGACCACTGCGATGTGTGGCATAGGCGCGGGGTCTGGTTCGCTGATGACAGAGTTGCCCGCGACCCGCGAAGCCTCATCTTCGTCGAGCGGTGGGAGTTCAGCGGCCCAAGGGTCGGCGGCAGGCGCGGTGAATTCGTCATCGGCCTCATAGTCCAGATCAAACGCGTCGGCTTGGGGTTTCATGGTCTCTTGCCCCACTTCATTTGACGGCCTGCGCAACAGAGCCCTTGGCCTGTTCGTCTTTTTCGGATGAGGTCACCTTGCCCTGGCGGTACTTGCCCAGAACGTCCATGCGGCGAGCGGCGTCGATCGGCGTCGTCTCGCTGGCCCCCATTAGATCTGCGGGATTGGCCACCTGGGCCGCCATATTGGCCGTGGTTGCGCATCCGAAATTCTTCTGAACCTCGTTGGACATCGACCGCGCGAGATTTGACCAGGTCCTTCCGCAGGTGGGAATCACAGCCTGGACGCGATGAAAGGACAGTTTGAGCGTTGCATTGGGTTCGGTCGCACTGTCATAACCGATGATCAGCAGGCGGATGGCTGGCACACCCTGATTGATTAAAAAGGCCCTAGCGCTCTCGGTCGTGCGAAACGCGGCGGCAGCGCCCGGACCGCCGGTTGGGGTTCGCAGGGTGATTGCGCCGCCCTCAGCGTCTGCCCAATCGTCCGCAAATTGCGCCAAGGCCTGCGCCTGGTTCGGCGAAATGCCTTGGGCATGGATCGCCAGCCTAACCTCGGGCTCACTCTCGATGGTTTTGAATTGGTAGTGCTCGGTTGGCGTCAGAGCCTTGTCGACGCGATCCGGAATAGGGGTCGCGCAGGCCGCAAGGGCCATCAAGGCCGCGAGGGCCAGACCACGGGAGAGGTTTGACAAACGGGTCATTCGATCACGTAGCCATACGGCCCCTGATAGGTGCGGCCAGTCTGGGGCTGCGATTTGGTTTTGTAGGCTTGGTTAAGCTGACCCAGCAGGATCGTGGCCGGGTCACTGGCGATCCGCAGGCCGTCCACAGGTGTCTGAAGTTTGTTGGGGTCGGTCGCCTGAACGATGTAGGGCGTGACGATCACGACCAGCTCGGTCTCGCCCGACAGATAGTCGCGGGAACGAAACAGGCTGCCCAGGACCGGAAGCGTGGTCATGCCGGGCACGCCGTCGAGGTTCTGTTTGGTTTCTTCTTTCAGCAGACCTGCGATCATCATTGCGCCGCCGGAGGGCAACTCAACACTCGTTTCAGCACGACGAACATTCAAGGCCGGAATGGTCAGCGCTGTACCTGTGCTGGTGGTGCCCAGGGTAAAGGCACCTGTTGTGCTAAGTTCTGAGACTTCGGTCGAGATTTTCAGGGCGATGCGTCCGGATGAAAGTACCACCGGCGTGAAGCCGAGACCAACGCCGAAGGGCTTGTATTCAATGGTCACCCGACCTTTTTCGTCCTGGGCCACGGGGATGGGAAACTCGCCACCGGCCAGGAACTTGGCTGACTCCCCAGAGACGGCCGTCAGATTGGGTTCAGCCAAGGTGCGCACCAAGCCAACCCGCTCAAAGGCCTTGATGGTTGTCTCAGCTTGGTTGAGGCCGGGCTTACCCGAAGTATCTTTGGTGGTTGCGACACCGCCGCTTCGGTCAATGATTTGGCACTTGTCGCTGGGCTGCCAGCCGGGCCCGATGCATGGCACCGTGACTTCTGGCTGCCTAGTCGTGTCAAGCTTATAGCCACTGGAAATCCCGCCCAATAGCGAGCCGTTGACACCAAAGGTTGCGGCGGTCCCAAGTAGATACTGAGGCTCGCCAATTTGGTTCAAGACGGCCGCCAGGTTGAAGCCCAACTGCTTGATGACGTTGCGCTGCATTTCCACAATACGGACCTTCAGCATCACCTGGTCTTTGCCAGCGATGCTGAGCATATTCAGAACCCGCTTACCGTCAGGGTCGAGCTGGCTGGACATCGCAGTCTTGGCAATTTGCAGGGCTTTGTCAGCGTCGCTCAGATTGGCGACCTGGCCAGACAACACGATACTGTCGTTGATCGCATCTACCTTGACGCTGGCATTGGGCAAAATGCGATTGATGGTCTGGGCGATCGCTGATCCGTCCTGATCGACCCGGATATTTAGGGACAGGACCCGACGACCCGCCGCATCGAAAAACACGGCGTCGGTAGTCCCCGCACGTTGGCCCAAGATGAAAATCCGTCGTGGACTGCGAAGCACCGCTTCAGCCACGCTAGGATTGGTCACCAAGACGTCTCGAACATCGACGGGCAGGTCGATAATGGCCGACTTGCCCCGTGGCACCGACAAGGATTGCGAAGTCGCGCCGGGTGCACCTAGATCAATCCGAATACCGTTCTGGCCCGCTGAACTGGAGCGCGTCACCGCCTCAGATTGAGCGATAGCCACACCGGCGGGGGGTAGGACTGTCGCCAGCAGCGCTGCGGCCAGGATGATGAGCTTGCGTGACATCATTGAATACCAACCTCGGCGGATTGGCCGCCCCGATAGACCTTCAGGCCCGTTGCGCCGCGTTGAACAACGCCGGGGCCTGCGCCACCGCCAAGGTCGGCATAGGATCTAAGGACCAATTGCATCTCGCCCTGAGCCTTGCCTCTGGCCAGGATCACCGTATCGGCCGCAGGCACCTCAAGAACGGCCAGCGCGCCGACAATGGCCTTGGCGTCCTTCTCGGCTTCAGGCTTTTGGTCGATCGCCAGAACACGAAGATTGCGCATCAAGGTTTCAGTGATGAAGCCTTTACCCTCCGGGCCAGGTCGGCTTTGCAGGACATCGACACGATCTCCAGGCAGGATAAAGCCTCCCGCAGCCGTCTCAGCATTTACCGGAATGGACATGGCGCGCATGCCCGGCAGCAGGACCACAGCCATATAGTTGCTACCCCCGGCGCGAATGACCTTTCGCGCCGTGATGGGTTCACCAGAGATCAGCGCCTCTTTGACGATGCCGCCATCAAAGGCCTGCATCGGACCGGCAGCCAGAACCAGATCTTGGGTGACTTGAGCGGCCTTCTTGGCGACCTTCTCGGTCGTCGAGACAGGTGGCGGTGCGGCGACCGCGCCATTGGTCACGAAGGTTGGGTTCAGCGCATCCATAGGCCAGTCCTGCCAGCCCATATCGGCGGCGCTGATCCGGAACCCGATGGCCATATCATGCTTGGCCACCAAGACCTGGGCCATGGGTTTGACCGGGGCGACCGCGACGACCGCAACCGGTGGCGGCTTCTTGGGCGTGACCATGCCGCGGACCATGAAGGCCAGGACTATAGCTGCCAAAGCGGCCAGGGCGATGATGGCTAGACGGACAGCGCTCATAAGCGACCCGAAACTCCCGCACAGCGGATCAACAGCGGCACATCACCCTTTGTGGCGATACGCACGACTCGGACTTCCGACCTTTTGTCGGCAAGCTGACCATTGCGGCCAGCTTGGTTAACGGGGGCTAAAGGAGAGGGCTTAACTTAGGGATTGGAAAAGGGTTGAGCTGGGAAAGGCGGCCAGGGCACCGATGGCGATTGCGACGCCATAGGGCACGTTCTCACCCGGTGTCGCCAATCGCCCGAACCAATTTGGTCCCGTTTGGACGTAGGGACGAACCCAAAGCGAGCGGAGACCTAAGAGAATTAGCGCAAGTCCACCGCCTGCAACGCCCGTCACGGCCAGATAGGTAAAGCTAGCTGGAACACCCAGCCAGAGGCCTGCGGCCGCAAATAACTTTGCGTCACCGCCACCGATCCACCCCAGGGCGAACATCACCATGCCCAGCACCAAGGCAATGCCACCGATTGCGAGATGAGTCGCGACAAGGGGCAGTGGAACGCCAAGGATGAGCGCGGCCGGTACAAAGGCAATGGCCAGGACCACCGAGATCCAGTTCGGGATCGTATAGCTGGTAACGTCTTGCAGCGCGGCCACGATGACCAGGGCTGGGAAGATGCCGATCAAGAAGAGGGCGGGGGTCATGTTCGGATCCGGCTCGGGTGGGTTTGTCTAACGCGGCATCATGCCAGGGGGGAATGAACGGAGCGTTGAAAAGCGAAAAGGCCGCGGCGCGTGGGCGCCCCGCTCCCGCTGAGTGGCGTGGGCGGCGGCGTGCT